>CAZNRF010000132.1:0-8602 GCA_964575075.1 uncultured Spirochaeta sp.
GCCGCCCACTGGAGATATCGCGTTGGTAGTCTGTCAGGGTTATGGAGCCAGGATGGGAGATCTGCTCGTCCGGGAGTGGATCAAGCGTGATGATGCGGGCCAGCCCCGGTAGATCTTCCGCTACCGAGAGCAGCTTCTCCAGCTGACTTTGATTCTCCACGATAACGGTTTTCACGTCGGCGAATCCCAGAATAAACGATAGTTCCTGGGGAGTAGTGTCATTCCCCCGGGGCACATCAATCGCACCCACGGACATCACCGCCAGGTCTGCGACAAACCACTCGGCACGATTCTCCGAGATAAGCCCTATGTGATCTCCTCGGGTTACACCCATCGCGAGCAGTCCCGCTGCAAAGGCATCCACCTCAGCGACGAGCTGCTGCCACGAACGCGAGCGAAACGTCCCGGCGGCGTCTTTACTCAATTGGGCGGTGTTGTCCGGATAGGTGGCGGCGATGTGTTCCAGGAGAATGGGAAGTGTCATGCTCATGGCACGATTGTACCATGATCTGGGCAGGGCGTAAAAAAAACGCCGGAGCGTGAGCTCCGGCGCCGGTGACCGGTGTCTGCCATGATCAGATCATCCGTGGATGACCGAGTCACGACAACGGGTGCCGGTTCAGTCTACCTGAAAGTAGTTGTAACTGGCGGCCAGTCCGTTCGTCCGAAGGGATACATAATCCCCCTGGAGTACTTCGGGGTCTACATTGAAGTAGAACCGGACCGGTGCGGTGGGATCGAGGACCCCGATGCGGCCGGTGCGAGTGTTCACCCGGATATTTACCGGAACGTCTTGATTGAGGTAGCGAGCGAGATCGTCCACAGTGAGATCGACGCCCCATGCCCTGAGGGCAGCGATCAAATCGATGCTCATGTAATCGTCTACAACCACACGGCTCAGCTCAGGATCTTGCTCCAACGCGGCATCTCGTGCCAACGCCATGGATGTGTTGCTGTTGCTCTGGTAGACCTGCGCGCGAAAGCCGTAGTGTTCGGGATGGTTGCGGCGGGTCTCCGGACGGGTGTCCAAGTTGAGCCATAGGAGATAACTCTCTCCGGCACCCCAGGAGCTTCGTTCCAGCGCCGGGTTGTCTACACCCAGGTGAATTCCGAAACCTGCGTGATAAATACCGTCTTCGAAATCGCTTTCGTTACGGTATCCACCATCCACGTATCGGATCGTGAACTCTAACTCGTATTCTCCATTCTGCCGGACCATACGATCGGCTCGGGCGAGCGGCTCTGCAGCGTCCTGTTGTACCAGACGTCCTCCACGGACTACCCAGTCTCCCGGCCCAGCAGTCCATTCGCGCATCGATCCAAAATCATCGTTGACCGATTGCGCAACGGTTACCATTGAAACGGTGAGCATCAATGCACCCAAGATGAGGGCGAACTTTCTCATAGTATCCTCCTGACGTTCGTTTCGGTAGAAGCTCGAATTGTTCGGCTTATACAACCACCTCTATGATACAGCCCTTTTGTTCAGGGCTCAACCAGATTCATATAGCACTTGCTATGTTAAAATGTTAAATCTTCATGAAATTCCTGCCTTTGCACGGTCTGTACGGTCGGTGTAGCATGCGGACCTATGATTATAACCCTCGAAGGACACCAACGCGCGGCCCTCATGAAGTACGCGCACGATCTGAAACCGGTGGCTGCGGTGGGCAAGCATGGTCTCACCCCGGAAGTCGCCGCGCATGTGGATCGGGAGCTTGCTCAGCATGAGCTGATCAAGGTCCGATTCACCGATTACAAGAGTGTTCGCCATGAAATAACGGAGCAGCTCAGTCGGGACCTATCGGCAGCGCTCGTCCAGGTTATTGGCCACGTCGGCGTCTTGTACCGCCCCGCTGAGAACGCGGAAGATCGGACCATACCTCTGCCTGCCGGTAAGGCGGATACCTCACGGGGAGCTCTATGAACGATTTTACGATGGCCCGCCAGCCTCGGCTCATCGTCCAGCAAGATGGTCTGGCGGAATTGCCGCGGCTTTTGCGCGCTGACGGACACCGCGCCGTGATTCTCGTCACCGGTGGGCGGTCCATTCGCGGACGGGAGCAATGGGCGCGGCTCATGGATGATCTGCTCGAGGATGATACGACCTTTCTCGAATTCACCGTTCGGGGAGAACCCTCTCCCGCTTCGGTGGATCAAATCATACTGGAGACGCGGGAAGAGCTGCCCCACTGTTCGGCGGTTGTCGCTCTTGGTGGGGGGAGCGTGATCGATACCGGCAAAGCTGTTGCTGCCGGGTTGGGCCTCACTGGAGAAACCGCAGCGGGGAGTATCGCACACTATCTGGAGGGAGTCGGGGACCAGACTCATCCCGGAGACACGGTGCCGGTGTATGCCGTTCCCAGTACCGCCGGAACGGGAAGTGAAGCAACCAAGAACGCCGTGCTCAGCGAGACTGGGCCCCAGGGATTCAAGAAGTCCCTGCGTCATGACAATTTTATTCCCCACACCGCCCTCATTGACCCGCTGCTCCACGTGAACTGCCCTCAAATGGTAACGCGGGCCAGTGGGCTTGATGCGGTCACGCAACTGCTGGAAGCGTTTGTCTCCTCTGCAGCCAACCCGGTTACCGATGCACTGGCCCTGGAAGGGTTGCGCCTGGCGGGGCCCGCGCTGGATGCGCTGGCCGATGGCGCCGATTCACCGCAGCTCCGTCGGGATATGGCCGTCGGGGCATATCTCAGTGGCGTTTGTCTGGCAAATGCCGGCCTGGGGCTCGTTCATGGCTTTGCCTCGCCCCTGGGGGCGCTCCATGAAATACCACACGGCGTGGTGTGTGGTTTGCTCGTTGGGCCGGTTACCGCCGCTACCGTTGAAGAGATGCGGACGCAATCTGATACGGCCGGGCTGAAACGGTACGCTGCCGCCGCTCGCGCCATGGGAATCCCCGGGGATTCCACCGATACCGTGGTGGACCAATTGGTTGGGTGGTTTCGGAAACGCGCCGCCGATTTGGGCACCCTTAGCGATTACGGCTTCCAGGACAGTGAGCTCGATGGGTTGGCCCGGGCGTCGGGCTTGAAGAACCACCCCTGCGACATCAACAGTGACCGGCGACGCGCCCTGCTTCGGGAGGTGCTGTGATGCGTGCCCTCGCCGTCGGCATGAATCCCACCCTGCAGCGAACGATACAGGTGGAGCGAACGCTCCATAACGGCGTGAATCGCGCTCAGGATGCTCGCCAGGATGTGGCGGGCAAGGCGGCCAACGTGGCCAGAGTCCTCGGACAGATCGGTATCGATGCGATTCACCTCTCTCACGCGGGTGGTGCGAATCGGGAGATCTGGTTGCAGGGGTGTCGGGACGACGGCATTCGCGTGATCGCTCCTGAGGCGCCGGGAGATGTGCGCACCTGTGTCACGATTGTGGAGCAAAAATCCCACTCAACCACTGAGTTTATCGAGCCGTCCCCGGAGGTCAACTCCGCAACGGTAACTGCGGTGTGGGAGGCCTTTTTGCGCGAACTCGAGAACAGCACGGTACTGTTGATCGGAGGATCCATGGCTCCCGGCTATCCTGGGGGATTCTACCTCGACATGATGGAGCGTTCCCGAGAGGCGGGGGTGCCGGTCGGTATCGATGTGTCCGGTGGGCTTCTGCGGGAAACGATGAAACGGAATCCCGAGCTCGTGAAGATCAACGCCCGGGAGTTCGGCGGCACGTTCACGCCGGAACTGGCGGCGCGTCTGGCGGAAGCGGAATCAAAAAGTCTCTCCATATTGGATATGGCGGATGTACGAGAGAAGTTTTTGCCGGTGATCCGCCGCTTTGCGGGGGAGGGCACAACGGTGGTGCTCTCCCAGGGCGCACGACCGAGCGTTGTCTATGACCATGAACATGACCAGCTGCGGGGTGTGGACGTGATCGATATGGAGCCGGTGAACACGATCGGCTGTGGAGACACGATGATGGCCGCGCTGGCGGCCAGGTTTTTTGCGGAGAAACGCGCCGACGGCCCTCGTTTGGCGGGGGCCGGCCTCATCGAAGCGGTAGAATACGCGCATACCCTGGCAGCGATCAACGCCTCGCTCCTCAAGCCGGGAACGATCCGGGGTTGAGGAAGGCGGTGGCGCCGGGCCGGCACGGGGCGCCACCAAAAAGGGCCGGCCCGGGGGCTCCACCAACACGGGCGGGCGGCCCGGCAGCGTGCCGGCCCGGCGCTGTCAGCTTTCCCTATTCCCGTGGGGCGCCCTGCTCAAGGAGCAGCGTCATGGTGGGTTGGTTACAGACGTCGGCGGGCCCGAAGTACTGAATGGCCCCTGGGTAGGTATACGCTGTTTCCAGCGCCCAGGTGTCTCGATTGCGGGCAAACTCAGTAAAAGGTGCCCCATCCAATTCCACCAGCGCTTTACGAATGACGGGCTTTTTCTTGCCGTGGCGCTGTTCGAGATTCATCATCATCGTCAGGGGAATACCGCCAACGGTCCACTCCTCGGCGGGGCGACTCAGGTTGCCCACGCTGGAGATATACCCGGTAAGATCGCTGGCGATCAGCACGAACGCAGCGTAGCCGAGGGAATAGGTGTAGTCGGCATCAAAGTTGCTGGGGAATGCGCATCGCCCCTCATATCCAAAGAAGTGGTTCTGCCAGCTGAACGCCCCGGAGTATTCTCCTTTCGCGCTGAGCAAACGCAGTTGATCCTCAACCATCTCGATGAGGAGTTTTTCCGTCTCGATTCGGGAGACTTGGACGTTGCCGTGGGGATCCCGATCCATCAGTAGTTGCCGTTGAATCGCGGTGGGCAATGAGGAAAACACATACGAACTGTCCTTGGTGAGGTTCTTGTTTACCCATTCGGACTGATCCTCAAAGGTGTGAAGGCTGGCGAAGTACTCCGCGTCTTGCGCCAGGATGTCGTTGAGCTCGTGAATGAGGGTTCCCACCTCCGGGATAAACTCGATAAGTCCCTCCGGTACGAGCACGACGCCGAAGTTGTTTCCGGCTTCGGCGCGCTTCACCACAATATCTACGATGTGATCCACCACCTGACCCAGGGTCTGCCGTTTCTGCTGAACCTCCTCCGAGATGATACACACGTTCGGTTGCGTCTGGAGGGCGCACTCCAGGGCGATGTGGCTGGCGCTGCGCCCCATGAGCTTGATGAAGTGCCAGTACTTCTTCGCGCTGTTCGCGTCTCGCTCTATATTGCCGATGAGCTCGGAGTACGTCTTAACCGCCGTGTCAAAACCAAAGGAGGTTTCGATGTACTGATTCTTGAGATCTCCATCGATCGTCTTTGGGACGCCGATCACGGAAATCTTGTCACCTTTGGATGAAAAGTACTCCGCCAGGAGAGCCGCATTTGTGTTGCTGTCATCCCCGCCGATGACGATCACCGCATCGATCTTGTTGTTGATACACGTCTGCCGAGCTGCGGCAAACTGCTCGTCCGTTTCGATTTTGGTGCGACCACTTCCGATGATGTCAAACCCGCCGGTATTGCGAAACTCGTCGATGCGGTCTGCAGTAAGCTCCACCTTGTCGTCGTCTACCAGTCCGCCGGGACCGTGACGGAAGCCGACGAGGCGATTCTCGGGGTTTGCGCTTTTCAACGCGTCAAAAATGCCGGCGATAACGTTATGGCCTCCCGGGGCTTGCCCACCGGAGAGGATGACGCCGACGGTGCGGGGCCGGCCGTAGTCCACCGACCCGGCCCCGCTATCACCGTGAAAGGTGGCGATCGGTGCGCCGTACGTGGCGGGAAAGAGGGATTTCAGTTCAGCCTGATCATCGAGTGCTTCCGTGGGTTCGCCCAACGATACCCCCACCGAGGAGATAGCGCCGCGCAACGCCGGCGGCAGTTTGGGTTGGTATTCATAACGGGTTTTCTGAAGGATAGATAGTTTCATAGCCCCCGCATTGTATTGATCGACTTTCGCCATGGCAAGTTGTGGGGTTTCTTCCTTGACCGTGACCGCTCCGCCCCGTAGCATCTGGTTTATGGCGGTATACCGGATGCGAAACCGTACTCAGCACTATGATTGGGGTAGTCGCTGGATGCTTCCCGCCCTGGAAATCGGCGGAGCGGTGCGGGATGAAAGTTCTGGCTCAGGTGGCGGCGGAGGTTCTTCAGCGGAGATATCACCGGAGCCGGTGGCGGAGGTCTGGATGGGCACCCACCCCCGGGGACCGAGCTTTGTGGAGACCTCGTCCGGTGCGTTTGAGCCCCTCGCGGAGGTGGTCGGCTCCGCCGGAACAGGGGAAATGCCGTTTCTTCTTAAAATTCTCACCGCGGAGCGGGGGCTCTCTATTCAGACCCATCCATCTCGGGCTCTGGCGTATGACGGGTATCGCCGGGAAGATGCGCAGGGAATAGATATAGCGGCGCCTCACCGGATGTATCGAGACCAGAATCACAAACCGGAATTACTCTGTGCGGTGGAAGATTTTTGGGGTCTTCGCGGATTTCGCCCGTTGGGGGAACTGACAAGCGAGATGAACCGGTTTGTTGATCTTCTGCCTCCCGCGGCGGCAGAGCTTCGTGCCGCCCTCCGCGCGTTTGTAGCGTCCCCCTCCACGTCGTCCTGGCGGACGGCGTTTGCCGCACTGTTGCAGGCGGCGGAGGGCGCGGCGCGCACCGCGGTTGTGGCAGCTCTCGAGCAGTATTGCCATGTTTCAGACGCCGAAACGGATCCTCCTGGGCGAGATGACCGCTACTGGTGGTGCCGAGAGCTCTCACGGCAATTCCCTGGCGATCTCGGCGCGGCGGCTCCGCTGTATCTCAATTTGGTTCATCTCAAGCCGGGAGAGGCGATCTTCCTGGAAGCGGGGGTCCTCCACGCGTATCTCTACGGCGCCGGGGTAGAGCTTATGGCGGCATCGGACAACGTATTGCGCGCCGGGTGCACCTCTAAGCATGTTGATAGACCGGAGCTGTTGCGGGCGTTGTCGTTCGTCTTCGAGCCCGCTTCAGTGGTGGCTCCGGAAGGTAAGCCGTGCGGTTCCGGCGTGGTTCAGCGCTATCTCACTTCTGCGAGGGAATTTGAGTTGCTCCGCTGTGCACTCCCGCCAGGGGTATCCGAGGGGCGGGTCGTTTTCAGCAAATCGGCCTCATCTGTGGCGGTGGTGCTCTCGCTGGGAGGTGAGGCGCGTGTCGTCGAGGCGGCGTCGGCCGACGCGGCTTCGCCTGAGGCGGTAGTGCCCGGGCGCTCGGTACCGTTGTCCCCCACGGAGTCGGCGGTGGTAACCTCCGAAACCAAACAGTTCGTTGTGGAGTTGCACGCCCGGGGCGTGGTTTACGTGGCGGGAGTCCCGGGGGCGATAACGTGTAGCGACGGTGATGGCTGATGGAATCGGCTCCCGTGGTGATCCTGGTAGACGGTGACTCATGTCCAGTTCCGGTACGTTCCTTGCTCATTCGGACGTCTCAACGGCGGCGCGTGGACGTGCGATTCTTCGCAAACCAGCCGATGCGCTTGGAGTCAGGCTATGAGGCCACCCTAGTGACGGGCGAAACGGTGGATGAGACGCTGCTCCGGCTCGTAGAGGACCTGGTAGAAAAAAATAGTGCACCCGTAGTGGTGACGCGGGATATTCCCTTGGCGGAAGCGGCACTTGAGCGGGGTGCGGCCGCGCTCAATGACCGGGGCACCGTGTTTGACGCGGAGACGATCGCTGAGCGCAGATCTCTCCGGGATGCCGCCGCGGAAATCCGGGCATCCGGTCTGGAGTCGATGACCAGGCGCGGAGGATATGGTCCCACCGAAAAGAAAGCGTTTGCCGATGCTCTTGATCGAACCCTCACCCGGCTCGGCGCGTAATCGTCACCAGTTTGGATGTCATGCGTTTGTCCAGCTCGAGAATGTAGTTTATTATCCTAGGGCACTTGCTTTGGTGACGATTCCATTTTAAATTGTACTAAAGTAAATCGATAAAGAATGACCGGTTCCTCGGGCGGGAACCAAAGTACTGCGGAGGAAGGAACGCTATGCAGACAACACAAGTAACAGACGGAGTGTATCGACTTTCGGCGAACATCCACGATCTCCTGTTTGAGGGTATGTGGCCGATCCCGCACGGGTTCTCAATGAACTCGTACATCGTTAAGGGAGATAAGGTTGCAATTATTGATGGCGTGTGTGACTGGGATGGAACCCCGGAAGTTCTCTTTGATCAGTTCAAACAGATGGACGTGAAGCCGGAAGACATTGACTATGTCATCATTAACCATATGGAGCCGGATCATTCCGGTTGGCTGAAAGACTTCAAGAAGATTCGTCCTGATTTCAAGATCATTACTACCGCCAAGGCAAAGGATCTTCTGGAATCCTTCTACAGCATCGATAACGATGTGCAGACGGTAAAATCTGGAGACACCCTGGATCTTGGCGGCGGTCGCGTGCTGGCGTTCGAGGAGATTCCGAACGTTCACTGGCCGGAGACGATGGCTACCTTCGACACCAAGTCGGGAACGCTGTTTCCGTGCGACGCCTTTGGTGCGTTCGGGGCGATCACCGATTCGCCCTACGATGATCAGCTCTCTCAGGAGGAGATCGACTTTTTTGAGGAAGAGGCGACCCGGTATTACGCCAACATCGTCGGCGCGTATTCGGCACCGGCCAAGAAAGCGGTAGCCAAGAC
>CAZNRF010000133.1:0-8581 GCA_964575075.1 uncultured Spirochaeta sp.
TTTTCATTCGTAATGCCGGACGAGTTGTCCGTACTTTGTTGTTCACGGTTGTCTGACATGGATTTCTCCAACCTATACAGGTATCCCATGGCGTGATACGCGAATCCGGTGGAACTCGCAAAGCCTATAAAATATTACCGGGTTGAGGGTAGTGCAGGTGTTTAGTTTATGTGGTCGCCAAGCCTGTGTCAAGCGAATCTGCTCAACCACCTGCGGTTACACGTACTCCCTTACATCCTATTCTTTCAATTGGTCACGACTGTCGATCATGGGAATCGCCTGACGCCGCAACTCATCTAAAGGTGCCGAGAACACATCAAGGGACTCACTGTTCCTGAGCATCTCGCACCGCCCTTCGAACACAACACCATCGGCAATGCGAACTCTCCCGGCTCGAACGTTGCCGTACACGACGCAGCCCGGCAGCATCTCTACTTCATCTTTCGCTTCAATATTGCCGTGCACTGTACCGCCGATAATGATACGTTGTGCCGAGACGTCCGCCCGAACATGGGCACCGTCCTGAATATAAAGAAACCCTTGGGCATCGATCTGCCCTTCATATTCGCCGCGAACGGTTACGGATCCTTTGAAACGCAATGTTCCCGAGAACCGGGTTCCCGTTCCGAGACGACTGTCAGTCTGGTCAATAGAGCGCGGGTCTATGTGGTATGCCATCCGGCAGTGGTACTCCTGATCACTTGCTGGTCATTACAAACACGCCGTCCCAATCCTCCGGAGGAGGAGTCTCAACGTAATGCTTGCACCGAGCCAGGTAGACTTTTGAGGGGCCATCGTTAGGATCGATTTTTAACGCTTGCGCAAAATATTTCTGCGCCTCTTCGAATTGCATCAACTTATATAGCTTTCTTCCGCGGGCAAAAAGGTCCAGAACGCGTTTCTTCTCTTCGCTGATCATCCTTTCCCTCCGTGAACGTCATGAAGCGACGCCGCCGCATGTTTGCGGAATTTGCTCTCCAGATCCTCAAGGGAGAGTTCCTTCGACTTGAGCTCATCCCCCTGGGTCTGCAACTCCTGCACTTCCTCTTCAAGACCTTCCAACGTTGCCAAGGTTTCCGATGTCTCAGACATGATCCGCTCTACCAGTTTCTGCACGGCGGCTCCGTCATTTGGGTCCAGGCTCTCTGCCAGATCCCGCAATTCGTTGATAGGCGTCTTGATGTGACGCGTGAAGTAGATGAGCGAACTATTGAGGGATTCCGTCAGGGCCAGCCGCCGCTCCCGACGAACCACCTGCCGGGAGAGCTCTCGTTGCCTGAGTACAGCCTGGATGCGTGCCAAGACCTCCGAGAAATTGAACGGCTTGGTAATGTAGTCTTCTATTCCGAGCTCAAACCCTTCAACCTTGTCCTCCACATCATCCATCGCGGAGAACATGATAATCGCCGTATCGCGTACGTCTATGTAGTCTTCGTGCTGTTTTACCAGCCGCGTGATCTCCCAACCGGTCTTCCCGGGAAGGATGTTATCCAGGAGCACGACATCGGGACGCGTCTCTACTATCTGGTCCAGGGCTGTGTCTCCGTCACCGGCGGTGGTTACATCGTAGCCTAACCGCGACAACATGACGTGGAAGAACTCTACATTGATGTGTTCGTCGTCAACCACCAGTATTTTTGGTGCTGCTTGTGACATACTCTATTGTCCTATGGTCCTGTTTGCTTTGTCAATTCACGTGCTCCAGCGACGCGCCGCGGTTCGTACGATACCCAGCAGCAGGCTTCCGCCGGCGCTGAACACGAAGACCATCGCGAGCCAGTCACCCCACGCCGTGTAGACAGTTGAGGCATCGGTATAAACGGGCACGTCTCCGGCAAGGTACCCTTCCTGAAACGCAGGATAGATATCCAGGAGCGTGCCGTTTGGATCGATCATCGTAGTCATACCACCATTGGTACTGCGCACGACGCTTCGTCGGTTCTCAACGGCTCGGAATACCGCCATACCCATATGTTGCATCGCCGACGGCTCGGAATATGACCACAGGTCGTTGGTCAGATTTACAATCACCTCGGCTCCCTGCCGGACGAACTCCCGGGAAATATATCCGAAGGTATCCTCGAAACAGATCGGCGTGGCGAAGGTTACGCCATTCAGCTCGAACAGCGTCCAATCAGTCCCCTCTTCCCAGAAGTTGGTGTTGTTCTCCACAAGCAATTGGTGCAGCCATGGAAGCTGCGCTTCGTACGGGAAGTGCTCCGTGAACGGAACCAAATGCAACTTCCGGTAGGTCCCCTGAAGCTCACCGCCGGCGTCAAAGGTAAGCACCGCATTATAGTCTACACGTCGGAGCTCGCCATCGGCGTCGCGTCGTAGTTGGCCGTCACTATTGCCGATGACAAACGGGAGCTCTTTACTCTCGAGATAGTCCATCAGTTCCTGCACCAGCTCGTAACGCTCCTGATCCGTGCGATACCGCGTATGATAATCGATAGAGGGCACAAACGAGGTTTCCGACCAGATTACGGCATCGGGATCCGCGTCCGCTATGGCACGATCACTCTCGCGGATCAGCACCTCAAGACTCCGCTCATACGCCCGAAAGCCCCCTACCCAGGGATCGATGTTCTGTTGGACCAGCGCCAACCGCCAGGTGGGTGACCGGCTGTAGTCCACCGTCGCGAAGAACCCATACACCACCGCAGCGATCATAAGCGCGGCATATCCGATGAGCTCCAGCCGCCGCCAGTACAGCACCGCTTTGAGCCGACGCAAGGACGCGAACACCTGGATCTGGTGATCGTTGATCACCTGACCAATAAAGAATGAGGGAAGGACGACCATGAACGAGATGATCCACACTCCCCCGATGTCGGCGGCCTGTATGAGCGCCGGCGCGGGAAACAGCGCGTATCCCATGATTCCGTAGGAGTATCCCAGGTAACCCTGCGTCCGAAACCACTCGTACGCCATCCAGACCAGAACCTGAACGAAGAATGCCCATCGCCCAAAGAGACTATCCGCCAGGCGGAGTAGCGGGAATACCACAAAAAAATAGCCGGCATAAATCACCGGCACGATGAAGATTGCTAAGGGATGGAACGTTGCAAGCCAATAGTTGAACAGCGCATACGCGGAAAACCCGTATAACGCCCCGTAGAGCGGCGTGGCCCACCATGGCATTTTTCGAATCGCCACCACCACAGGAATCAGCGCCAAAAACGCCACCGGATAGGCGCCGAAGCGGACAAGCACGTTCGGAAACGAGATCCAGAACAGAACCGCTCCGAAAATGATCAGGCCGATAATCTTTAGCTGCCGCGAAAGGCGGGATCGAATCGAGGTGGATGGCCCAGCTACCATGGCATTCCCATTACACGGGTCAAAATGTCACTTTCGAAGTGACCAGCTGGCTTCTTTCAGCTCTTTGCCGGGACGAAACACGACGACTCCATGGTTCTGAACGGTAACTTGCTCCCCGGTTTTGGGATTGCGCGCGTGCTGCCGACCCTTGCGGGTACGTATCTCAAAGGTACCGAAGCCGCGAAACTCAACGGCTTTATCGGTCAGCAACGCGTTTTTTACCTCTCCGAAGAAGGAATCAATGATAGTGTGGATATCCTTTTTACTGACATCCACCTCTTCCGAAATACGCTCAACGATTTCCGCTTTGGTGAGCTTTGAATCCGGCACTGTTCCCCCGCGTTGAGTCAGCTCTGGATGCCGTTGACTTTATGAGCCATCCGCGATTTTTTTCGCGCCGCCGTATTCTGGTGGTACACGCCCTTGCGTGCGGCTGAATCGATCAGTGCAGCGTACGCTCGAAACGCCGTATCTGCGGTGGCCCGGTCTTGTGACGAGATCGCCTCCAGCACGTGCTTGGCACTGGTGCGAATCTCACTTCGTACAGATTTGTTTTTGATGCGCCGCTTCTCGCTTTGACGATATCGCTTGGCGGCAGAACCCTTGACTACCAAAGAATTTATCCTCCTGATGTGATGTCAATAACAGACGCAGACGGTAGCAGATTACCCGGGAGGTGTCAACGAAACTGGTGCTTAACACAAGACGGTTGTTCAGTTAGGCTATGGTTCACCATGCGAACCGGTCTTCTCCTCGTGCTCATCGTGATGCAACTGTTTTGGTGGGATCTCATAGATAAGGTACGAATGACGGTCAGTTGGTCGTGGGCTCGCGCCGCGGTAGACCGGGATGTTGCCCACCGTGCCCGCCGCCTCCTCGCCATCGCCCGGCTCACGATAGGCCTCAGCGTTCGCATCGAGATTGATGAAGACCGAATTCCGGACCGGTTTATGGTAGTTGCGAATCACCAAAGTGTCATCGAGATCGCCGCGATCATGGCAGCATTTCGAAAGCATTCGGTTCGGTTTGTCGCCAAGCGAGAACTGCACCGTTGGTTTCCCGCGGTTTCTCGCGTCTTGAGAATTCAGCGGCACGCGCTCATTAGCCGCCACGGGGACTTCCCCACGGCGATGCGCAAGATTGAGCAGTTGGGACGTTCCCTCCGTCAGAGAGAGGGAGCCGTTATTTTCCCGGAAGGGACCCGCTCCCGAGACGGCCGGGTGAATACATTTCATAGCGGCGCGATCCGACAACTCGTAGCAACGCGACCGCTGCCAATGGTAGTAATCGCCGTAGACGGCGGAATCGGGTTGTCCGGGTTGCGGGATCTGACGCACATGACTCCGGGACACGTCTTCCGGATGAAGATGATCGCCCTATATCCCCCGGCGCCGGGGAAACAGGCTCTCATTGCACAACTCCAGGAGGCACAAGCCCTGATTACGCAGACAATCACGCAATGGCGTACGGCGGCGGGAGAATAGATGCTCTCCGAATTTCGGACACTTCTCCCGCTCGTTCGCCGCTACAAGTGGCACTATGTGTTTGGTATCGCCTCACTCATCGTTACCAGTGGCGCCCAGTTACTCATTCCTCAGTTTATCGGTCGCTCCGTGGATATCCTCAGCGAGAGGGGTGCAGCCCTGGATCAGATCGCGCTGCTGATGGCCGCGATGTTGGCCACGGCGGTGGTGATCGCCGCCGGCCGATTGGGGTGGCGCTTCTTTATTCATGGCTCCAGTCGCCGCATCGAAACAGAACTGCGTCGGCAATTATACGACCATCTGTTGTCACTTCCTCCTTCGTACTATCAAGAAGCGAAAACCGGCGATCTCATGGCCCGCGCCACGAACGATATGAACGCGATTCGCATGGCGGTGGGAATGGCCTTGGTCGCGTTCATAGACGGACTGTTCATGACGGTTGCGATTCTGATCATTCTGATCGGTCAGAATCCGCGACTCGCGTTGTATACGGTTGCCCCCCTTCCGCTGATTACAGCTACGTTGATTCTCATCGGCAACCGCATCGGACATCTGTTTCGCGACGTCCAGGCGGGATTCTCTCATATGAGCGATCAGGCGCAGGAGGTTCTCAGCGGGATTCGGATCGTGAAGGTCTTTGTAAAGGAGCACTACTTTCTCAAACGCTTCGCCGACGCCAATGAAACGTACCAGAAACGGAATATGCGGCTGGTGCGGATATGGGGCATGTTCTTTCCGCTGGTTACTTTTCTCTCGGGACTGACACTGCTCATGCTGTTGTGGTTTGGTGGGCGGGGCTTGCTCTCGGGAGAGATTTCTACCGGAGACTTCGTTGCAACCCTCAGCTACTTACAGATGCTGATCTGGCCAATGATGGGTGCCGGCTTCACGATAAACATGTTACAGCGCGGTGCAGCATCGTTGGGCCGCATCAACGAAGTTCTTGATACTCCCCCCGCCCTGAGATCACCAGCCGACGGCCGCAGGAGTGCTCCGGCAGGGGGAATCGAAGTGCGTAATCTTACCGTGACGTTCCCCGGCGCGGACCAACCGGTTCTTCGTGATATCAGTTTCACCCTTCCGAAAGGGGAAATGCTCGGCATTCTGGGACGTACCGGAAGCGGAAAAAGCACACTGGTGAATATGCTCCCGCGACTCATCGAGGCTCCGGAAGGATCCATTTACGTGGATGGAACGGATGTGCGGAATTACGATTTGGATACGTTGCGGGGCGGCTTCGGTATCGTTCCGCAATCTACGTTTCTCTTTTCAGCCACGGTGGCAGCCAACATCTCGTTTGCCCGCCCCGATGCTGCGGAAAGCGAGGTGATGCAGGTTGGCCGTCTTGCAGCCCTGGATTCTGATATCGATGATTTTCCCGACGGGTGGAACACGGTGGTCGGAGAACGCGGCGTGACACTCTCCGGCGGGCAGCGCCAGCGCATTGCCATCGCCCGGGCGTTGTTGGCAGATCCGGAGATCATTATTCTTGATGATGCGCTCTCTGCGGTGGACACCCATACTGAAGAACGCATCCTTACCGGTATTCTTAGTGCTCGCCGGGGTCGGACCACCATTGTCATCTCCAACCGCGTCTCCACTATCCAGCAAGCAGAGCAGATTCTGATCATGGATAAGGGAACAGTGGTACAACGCGGCAACCATGCGCAGCTTTCCCGGGAGACGGGGCTCTATCGACACATCTTCCTGTTGCAGCAACAGGAACACGAGAAGGAGCAACTGTGATAGAGCATCACAACGAGGAGAAAGTCATCTCAGGATATGATCCGCGATTGTTACGACGTATCGCGGCATACGGCCGACCGTACGCCCGGCTCATAGCAGCAGCGATGCTCTTTCTCATCATTGCCACCATCGGAGAAGTGTTGGTCCCGGTCATGATCCAACGCACCGTAGACCACGAAATCCTGGACTACTGGGTCTCGGTGGATGAATCTGAATTGAATCGGTTCGGTAACGTAGACACCGCGATTACGATTGATGATCGTGTCTACCTGCGGGAGGAGATTCTTGACCGCATTCCTCGTTCCGAGCGGGAGCAACTCGCTGAAGACAATCGCCTAAACACTACTCGGCTGATCGTTGTTACCCGTGAAGTCCTTCGCTCGAATCCGGAGGTTGCCGAAGACGTGGCTGGAGCGCTTCACGCTGAGAACGATGAGGTAGCGGTTTTTCCTCAGTCAATTCTGGACGATCTCTCCCAGGAAGACCGGTTGGCGCTTCGGGAGGAGAACGTCCGCGGACTACAGCGCAACGTTGTGGTGTTTCTGACGATCCTGGTGACGGTTCTGATCGCCAGCTTTGGGCAGGTGTACCTCACAGCGTATACCGGACAGCTGGTTATGAAAGACCTGCGGCTGCGCATCTTCGATCATACGATGCACCAACATCTGGGATTTCTCTCCATGCAGCCGGTAGGACGGCTGGTGACTCGTGCTACGAACGACGTAGAGACGATCAACGAGCTGTTCACTTCAGTGCTGGCGGAGCTGACGCGGAATCTAAGCCTCATGGTGGCGGTGGTCATCACGATGTACTCTTTGAATGCACGGCTGGCAACCATTGTTTTGGTGAGCATGCTTCCGATTGTGGTGATCACCGATATCTTCCGCCGTAAGGCCCGGAATGCGTTCCGCCGGGTGCGGATCGCCGTGAGCGCCGTCAACGCCTATCTGTCAGAGTACATCTCCGGAATGGCAGTGGTACAACTTTTCGTTCAGCAGGACCGAAGCCGCCGCGAGTTCGCCCAGCGCAACGATGAACTGCTCGGAGCCCACCTGTCGGAAATGCGGATCTTTGCGGTATTCCGACCGATTGTTGACTTCATGGCCTCTCTCTCTACCGCGGTCGTTATCTATTTTGGAGCGCGATTGTTACAAATTGAACTGGTGTCTCTCGGGGTGCTCATCGCGTATACCAATCTCATTCGGCGGTTCTATATGCCGGTTATGAGTATTTCGGAACAGTTTACGGTACTGCAAAGCGCCATGGCAGGAGCTGAGCGGGTGTTCGATCTGCTGGATCAGGATCAGCGCATACCGGATACGGGGACCAGCGCCGCCGAACCACGGCCGGTGCGCGGCTCGATTTCCTTTGAAGCCGTAGAATTCTCCTACAAGCCAAGGGAGCCGGTGCTGCGCAGTCTTTCCTTCTCAGTAGAACCGGGTGAGATGGTTGCCGTGGTAGGGTACACCGGAGCCGGCAAGACGACGATCATCAATCTTCTCACCCGTCTCTGGGATGTTAATGCCGGGCGTATTACCCTTGATGGAACGGACATTCGGAGTATTCCCCTGGCCTCCTTACGACGATCCGTGCAGCAGATCCAGCAGGACGTGCATCTGTTCAGTGATTCAATCCGTACCAATATAACGTTGGGCATGGATGTATCGGAAGCGCACATCTGGGATGCCTGTCGAGCGGTACAACTATCTGACTATCTGGAGGCGCTCCCGGAAGGGCTCGATACGATGGTCCAGGAACGCGGCGCGAATCTCTCCGCCGGACAACGGCAACTCATATCCTTTGCCCGCGCACTGGTGCATGATCCACCGGTACTGGTCCTCGATGAGGCGACGTCGAGCATAGACAGCGAGACCGAACAGCGACTGCAGCACGCAGTCACCGCAGTGACCGGAGGCCGAACCTCGCTGGTAATCGCTCATCGCCTCTCTACGATTCAACATGCTGATAAAATCGTTGTGCTGTCTCATGGCGAGCTGGGGGAGACCGGCCACCACCGGGATCCCAAC
>CAZNRF010000134.1:0-8570 GCA_964575075.1 uncultured Spirochaeta sp.
ATCAATACGCCGGGTACGAAGCTCCTCATCGGACAGCGAGGTAACGGTGACGCGGTCCACAAAAAGCTGGTACCTCTCCTGGCCCAACACGGAAACGGTAATCTCCGAAAGATCTTGTCCGAGGGGTATCGTGTCCTGCGCTCCGGCCGAATCCACCGTGGAAGCGAGGAACAGCTCTCCATCCTGATTCTGTACCACCAGCTGCACCGTTGAAAGCTCGCGGCCGCCGGAATCGGGGGCCGGTCCCAACGGCATCGGCGACCCTGCCGCAGGATAGGCAACGAGCATTCCGTTCTCCACCGTGATCGGTACCGACTCATCACCGTCAACGGACAGTACCGGCTCCCGGGCGCTCACCCCCTCCCCGGGGGAAGCGGCGACGCGAATCTCCACCAAATGGACAGCGTCGCCGGATTCGGATACGGATTCGGATACGGATTCGGATACGGATTCGGGTACCGGTACTGGCACGGGAATCGGCGCGGAAACGACTGCCCCGGCGGGAACCTGCACACCCAGCGCGCCGGATACGAGGTCCAGAAACGCGTCACCTTCCACCGTAGCTTCCACCGTCTCCTCAGAGGTGTCCGTCCACGCCCGGCGCGTACCGTCAAAGGAGAAGTACCGCACCACCGTACCGGGGGTGCGCTGTGCAAAATCGGGGGCGGCCGGTTGCAGCTCCTCCCGGATCACCACGTCACTGTCCGAGGTAATCGTGGTAGCGCCGTCGATCATCGTTCCCTCTTCCACCCCCCAGGGATAGACTTCCAGCGACACGGGATACGCTCCGGCGTTTCGCTCGGCTCCATCGATAATCGCTCGATCGAGACCATCCTCGAGGTAACCTTCAGCAACGACTTCTCCATCGAAGGTCCACCGCACGTAGGGGCGGGTACTCATGGTATATTCGACGTCCGCCACGGCCAGGGCCTGCATTTCCCGTCGGATACTGGTCGGGTGAATGGTGACGCTCTCGATCCGCGGGGGTTCGGAGGTGACAAAGATCTGGCGCTCATCGGAGAAGAGTAGCTGGTCGTTGATCCACGCCTCGGTTACCAGAACATAGACGCCTTCCGGAGGCTGAACAAACTCCACCGCCGGCAATACCGGTTCCGCCAATTCCGCCGCATCAAACGTAACGGTACCGTGCACCGTTCCCGCGGTATCCCGGAGCTCCACCGCCATGGAGGTGGCACGAGACGATTCATCCGAGGGATACTCGATCTGCACCTCCAGCGCTTCATCCTTACCAACAACGGCTCCGGCGGTAACCGTGGTGAGTTCCGGTTGATTCTGGTCATCCAGCGAGGAAAAAAGATCGACATTTTCACTACAGGCGGCGAGAAGGAGGATCCCAAGGGCGAGCGCCCCTCCACGCCGCCACCCCGACGTCGTCATATCTTCCAATATACTACGGGATTGCGTGTACGCCCATGGGGATTTTCACGGCCGGCGCCGGTTACCAGAGCATGACGCTCCATCGCTACCGGCGCTCCGGATGCAGTTGGGGCAGGGCAATGTCGCCGGAGACCTCGGTACCCCAGAGTTGCACCAGGTTGAGAATCGTCTCGGTGGCCCGGACCATAGACCGAAGGGGGACCCACTCATAGGGACCATGAAAGTTGAGCCCCCCGGCGAAGATGTTGGGAGTGGGCATCCCCATTTCGGTGAGACGGGCCCCGTCGGTTCCTCCCCGGATCGGCTCCATCACCGGCGTGACACCGGTGGCTTCCACCGCCCGGGTGAGAAGATCAAGCACGAAGGGATGCTGATCGATCTCTTCGCGCATATTCAGGTATTGCTTGCGCGAGCTGACCGTAACGGTGGCGCGGGGATACGCGCGTTCCAGCGCCGTCCCCAGCTGCTCCAACATCGCAATGCGCCGTTTCACCTCGGAGTGCTCGAAATCCCGGATGATGAAATCGATCGTAGCTTTTCCGTAGTCTCCCCGGATCTCCACCGGGCAGTAGAAGCCGTCCCGGCCATCGGTGGTCTCGGGACTCTCGGTTTGAGGAACCATGCTCAAATAGCGTCCCGCCAACGCCACGGCATTGACCATCTTGCCCCGGGCACTCCCCGGATGGATCACGTAGCCCTCAATTTCGACGGTTACCGCGTAGGCGCTAAAGCACTCCGCTTCGATGCTCCCCTCTTTTCCACCGTCCATGGTGTACCCAAACCGGGAGTGCAGTTCAGAGAGGGGCAGCTTGTCCACGCCGCGGCCGATCTCCTCATCAGGGGTGAAGATGATTTCGATCTCGGGATGAGCAATGGCGGGGGTGCTGTTGAGAACGCGGGCGGCCGCCATAATCTCGGCAACTCCCGCTTTGTCATCCGCCCCCAGCAGCGTGGTGCCGTCGGTGGTAATGATCGTCTCTCCAACAAAATCCAGCAGATCAGGATAGTCCGCGGGGTCCAGCTCCAGCCCGTTCCCGATCTTGAGC
Source organism: uncultured Spirochaeta sp. (assembly GCA_964575075.1). Taxonomy (GTDB): domain Bacteria; phylum Spirochaetota; class Spirochaetia; order DSM-27196; family Alkalispirochaetaceae; genus Alkalispirochaeta. Next base: position 2,445 of record CAZNRF010000134.1, read on the forward strand.
ACTCCCCCATCGTATGACTCCCATACCTGAGGATGTACGTTCTCTCCACTACTGTCGGGAGCGGTATCCATGTGAGCCAACAACGCCAGAGCGGGGCTGTTCACCCCGGATGAGGCGGGGATTCTCGCGATGACGTAGCAATGCTCCGTCACGGTAACATCCTCGATTCCCATGTGTCGGATCTCCTCGGCAAGCATACGGGCAAGGTCGAACTGCCGCGCTGAGGATGGCGTATCTGATCCGTGGCGATCGCTGGTAGTATGTACCTGCACGTAGCGTAAAAACCTATCCCGAATATCAGAAGCGAGGGACTCGCGATCGTAGTGGTTATTCATCCCCGTATGATAGACGGGTTTGCTTCCAGCTCGCAAGTTCACGTATATTAGGGGCATGGAAATTCCCCAATATCCTGATATGTCGCCGATCGATCTCTCCATGAGGGATGAGCTTCATCCGCGTCTTTCGATGCTTCCCGACGGTGTCTCCGAGTATACCTTCGCCGGACTCTACCTGTTCCGGAAGACCTATGATTACCACCTCTCCATCATTGACGGCGAAACGCTGCTCATCCAGGGCACCAAGGACAACCGTGACTTTTTCATGCTTCCCTGCGGCCTCCCCTCGGGAGACAAGACCGTCGAGGCGCTCCTCGAACGCTACGATTACCTCAAAGGCTTGAGTGAGAGCCATGCCGATGAATCGCGGATTCGGCTGGAACGGCTCGGATATCGCATGGAGGAAGACCGCGACAATTTCGACTATCTGTATCGCCGGGAGGATCTCGCGCTGTTGCAGGGGCGCAAGTTTCACAAGAAGCGCAACCATGTGAACGCGTTTATCAACAACTACGAGTATGATGAACGGGCGCTGACGCCGGCAAACGTGCACGACGCGATCGGAATTCTGGACGCGTGGCAGCAAACTCAGACTGATTGGGCGGATTACGCTGCCGCCCGGGAGGCGCTGGAGCGCTACGCGGAGCTGGAACTGAAAGGGTACCTGGTCTACGTGGATGATCAGCCGGCGGCCTACACCGTGGGGGAACCTCTCATGAAGGGCAAGAGCTTCGTCGTCCACTTTGAAAAGGCCCTCGACGGCTACCGCGGCGTGTACCAGTTCATCAACAAAGCGTTTGCCACCATTTTGCCGCGCCACTACCACTGGATCAACCGCGAGCAGGACCTCGGTGATGAGGGGCTGCGGCAATCCAAGATGACCTACCGCCCGTCGGGATTCGTCAAGAAGTACCGGGTGGGGCGGAACCTCCCGGCGTCCGCATCAACCCCGGCCTCGTCCTCCGGCGACACCAACTCCCTTGAATCCCCGGATCAAGCAAGCGCTTGAGGCGCCGGAGTTCAGCAGGGCTAGCTCACTCCTATCGGGCTTGCCAGAACGGTACAGTGAGTTCTATTCGCAGACCGAGATCCAGGATCACGCCCGGGCGGTGCAGCGCCTCTCGCCGGATGCTCCGGTGGCGATCGCCGAGTTCGGCTACGAGGCAGACCGGGAAACCGGGATCCACTTCACGGTCTGCACCTATGACGCACCGGGGTTGTTCAGTTATCTCACCGGGATTCTAGGGTCGTTCCGGTTCAATATTCAGAGCGGCCACATCTTCACCTCCTCATCGGGCATCGCGATCGACACGTTTCGGGGTTTTCTGCCCTCCGAGGCGGAAATCGATGCCTGGATCGCCTCGCTGGAGCGCACCCTCACGGAGATTCTCGTACCCCTACAGTCCAGCCCTCCCGATGTGGCAACGGTTCGGGACACCGTCATGGAGCGCGTGGCCCGGGCGGTCACCGTTGCGGAATCCGGCGTCGATCCGTTACTGCCGGTTGCGATCGAAATCGAACAGGACTCTCCCCTCACCCGGGTGACGGTGACCTCCCAGGATACGCCGTTTTTTCTCTACTCATTGTCAACCGCGTGCATGCTGCAGGACGCGTCGATCGTATCGGTAGAGATCACCACCTCCGCCGAGGAGGTGCGGGACCGGTTCTGGATACAGAAGATCGGTGGAGGAGCGATCACCCGACAGGCCGATATCGAGCGGCTCCGTCTCTCCATTCTGGTGACCAAACAGTTCTCCCACGCCCTGGATCAGGCCGCCGATCCCCTGGGAGCGTTTACCCGATTTGAGGAGCTGGTCCGCCGCGTTGCCCTCGAGGGGGGTGGAGATCAGCTTCGGTCCCTGCTGGCGGACCCGGATGGACAGCGCGAACTGGCGCGGTTGTTAGGGGCGAGCGATTTCCTCTGGGAGGATTTTATACGCCTGCAGTACGAGAACCTGCTCCCCCTGCTGGGAGAGCGCCACAACCGCGCGCCGTTAAGTACTCCCAGTGATGAGCTCGGACGCCGCCTTGATGCGGAGCTGGATCAGGCAGATACGTGGGAAGCCAAGGTACAGGCCCTCATCCAGTTTAAGGACCACGAGTCGTACCTCATCGATGCGGATCATATTCTGCAGCGGGACACGGACTTCTTCTTTCTCAGCCATCGGCTCACGCGGCTGGCGGACGTGGTGGTGGATCGTGCGTTCCGTCTGGCCTGGAACGAACTGGTAGAGGAGTACGGTACGCCCCAGAGCGCCGGTGGTCTCCATGCGGAGTACGCGGTGTTCGGACTGGGAAAGATGGGCGGAAGTGCCCTCGGCTACGCCTCTGATATCGAACTGATGGTGGTGTACAGCGACCACGGACACACCACCGGCTCGACCCGGCGAGATGCGATCAGCAACCGAGAGTTCTTTGAGCGGCTGGTACGTCGCGGTACCGATGCGATTCAGTCACGCCGGGAAGCGATCTTCGAGGTTGACCTGCGGCTCCGACCGTACGGCCAGGATGGGCCTCGGGCGGTACATATCGAGAGTTTTATCGAGTACTTCGGTCCCACCGGCAAGGCCCACAGCGCGGAACGCCTCGCCCTGATCAGATTGCGCCACGTGGCCGGCAACCAGGAGCTGGGCCGGCGCATTACCGCGATCCGTGATCAGCTGGTGTATGAGACCGACAGCATTCAGGTGGCGGAGATTCGCTCACTCCGTGAGCGCCAGGCTGAGCAGAAAACCGGGGGCGGTGCGGTAAACGCCAAGTTCAGCCCGGGAGCGCTGGTAGACCTGGAGTACAACGTGCAACTGCTGCAGGTTGAGGAGGGGCGCACCACGCCGGCGTTGCGCAATCCCGGTATCCACGCCAGCCTCCGAACGCTCTCTGAGACGGGAACGATCGATGAAACGGAGGCGGAGGCGATGATTCGCGCCTACCGATTTCTGCGGAATCTCATCAACGGACTCCGCATGCTCCGGGGGAACGCCCAGGATCTCTATCTGCCTCCCTTCGATAGCTCCGAGGCGGCCCACCTGGCGCGGCGTATGGGGTATCGCGATGGTCCCGATTTCTCCGCGGCCGAGCAACTTCGGGTGGATTTCGATGTCGAAACCGCGGGGGTCCGCAGTTTTGTAGAGCGCCACCTGGGACAGGATGCGTTACCAGCCACCACCGCGGGGAATCCCGCGGACCTGGTGCTCTCAGACAGCCTCAGTGAGGAGCGTATCTCCGCGGTTCTCACCTCGGCGGGATTTCGCAATCCCTCGCGAGGCATCGTAAACCTGCGGCGGATGGCGGGAGCCGGCACCCGCCGGGATATGTTTGCTCGGTTGGTGGTGCTTGCCTGGGACTACCTTCGCCGCTCCGGTGATCCCGATATGGCACTCAATAACTGGGATCGGTTCACGGAACAGGTGGGAGATCGGGAGGAGTTCTTCGCTCAGCTCCTGGCACAACCGCGACGGCTGGAGATCATGGTACAGATCTTTGCCGGCAGCCAATTCCTCAGCGACACCCTCATTCGCACCCCGGTGTTTCTCACCTGGATCAGTGATCCCGCGGTGGTCAACGCCGATCGTGACGAGCAGGAGATGACCGCGGAGCTCATGGATATGCTCGCCCAAACCGACGACCGGATGGAGCGGCTCAACCTCATCCGCCGCTTTCGTCGGCGGGAGATTCTCCGCATCGGGACGCGGGATATCTGCCTGGCCGGGGAGTTTGCGGTTGTGGTGGCGGAGATCAGCGCGCTGGCGCGAGCCACGGTGCAATCGGCCCTTCAGAACGTGCTTCAGGAACGCCCGGATCCGTTGGGTCGCTTCACCATTATGGCCTTCGGCAAGCTGGGCGGGGGCGAGCTCAACTACAGCTCCGATATCGATCTTCTGGCGATCTATGAGCCTGACGATACGATTACCGATCAGGAGCACCGCCTTGGAAAACTGTTCCGCCAGGTGGTACGGGACCTTACGGACTTCACCCTAGAGGGTCAGGCGTATCGGGTGGATCTGCGCCTCCGCCCGTGGGGAAACGCCGGGCGTCTGGTGTATTCGATTCCCACCCTGGAACGGTATTACGCCGAGGAGGCGGATCTCTGGGAGCTCCAGGCGCTGCTGAAACTGTCGCCGGTGGCGGGAGACGTGGAGCTGGGCAGAACGTTTATGCGTGCCATGAAACCGGTCCTGGCTCGGCGCGGTGAGCGGGCGGGACGCACCGCGATCCTCCAGACGGTGAGACGCCTCCGGGCGCGGGCGGTGCAGGAGCATGGCGCCGCCCCCGATGAAGAGGGAAGCCTGGTGGGAGCCGATATCAAAAACGGTGAAGGGGGCATCCGGGACGTGGAGTTTCTCGTGCAAGCGCTCCAGATGCTGCACCAGCGCCTGTCGCCGGAGATCGTTACCGGAAACACCCTGTCCGCGCTTCAGCGGCTGGAAGAGGCGGGCATCCTGTCACAAGACAAGGTATCCACCCTCCGGGAGGACTACCTCTTTCTGCGACGAATCGAGCACTTTCTGCAGGTATACGATGACCGCCAGCTCCACGCGATCCCCGCCGAACAGGAGGCGCAGGAGAAGCTTACGCGCGTGGTTCTCGGAGACGGCGCCCGACCGGAAGATCTACTGCGACGACTCCAGACCACCCTGCAACGGGTGCGGGCAGACTACGTGGATGTAATCACGTGATCACGTGATTACCCCGGAGCAGTAAGGTACCGCCGGGTCCTGCCGGCGGGGGGGAGGGGAACCCAGCGCAAAAAGGGCGCCGATCAACGACCGACGCCCCGCAACCAGGCAGCCCCACACGAGGACCGTCCTTTTTTCAATCGATATCGTCGTACTAGATGTCGTAGTACAGCGCAAACTCATACGGATGCGGCCGCAGATCCAGCGCCATCGCCTCCGCTTCCCGCTTGTACTCAATCCACGTCTCCACCACGTCTGCGGTAAACACGTCACCCTTCAGCAGGAACTCATGATCCTTCTCGAGCGCATCCAGCGCTTCCCGAAGACTGCCGGGAGTGGTGGGTACCTTGGATGCTTCTTCGGGGCTCAGGTCGTAGATGTTGCGATCCAACGGATCACCCGGATCGATCTTGTTCTGAATACCGTCGATGGCGGCCATCAGCATCGCACTGAATCCGAGGTACGGATTGCTCGAGGGGTCGGGGCAGCGGAACTCAAACCGTTTGGCCTTCTCGCTGGTGGAGTACATCGGAATCCGCACCGCAGCGCTCCGGTTTCGACTGGAGTACGCCAGGTTTACCGGCGCCTCGTAGCCCGGAACCAGTCGCTTGTAACTGTTGGTGGTGGGATTGGTGAACGCCAGGATCGCCGGAGCATGCTTGAGCAGACCACCGATCGCGTACCGCGCCGTCTGGGAAAGTCCGGCGTACCCGTCACCAAAAAACTGGTTCTTCCCGTCTTTCCAGATGGAGAGGTGGGTGTGCATACCGGAACCGTTGTCCATAAAGAGCGGCTTCGGCATAAAGGTCACCGTCTTCCCCGCCTGGCGGGCGACGTTTTTGACCACGTACTTGTACTTGGTCATGTTGTCCGCCATCTCCAGCAGCGGGGCAAAGCGCATGTCGATCTCGCACTGGCCGCCGGTTGCGACCTCATGGTGGTGGGCCTCTACGGTAAGACCAATTTGCTCCATGAGAACGACCATCTCAGAACGCAAGTCCTGAAGGCTGTCACTGGGGGGAACCGGGAAATACCCTTCTTTGTAGCGCGGCTGATATCCCAAGTTAGGCCCTTCGTCCCGCCCGGAGTTCCAGCGGCCCTCACCGGAATCGACG
>CAZNRF010000135.1:0-8462 GCA_964575075.1 uncultured Spirochaeta sp.
CCTTGCGGGCGGCAGATTTTGAGTCTGCTGCGTCTACCAATTCCGCCACGCCGGCTTGTGTGATTGGGGGATACTACACGGGGATACGCCCTCGCATCAAGCGCTGTTGGTGCGCCGTTGCCTTGTGATTATGCTTCATGATACGTGGCACATTGGCCAGCTGTCCCTCGGTTCCCGCCGAAACGATTCGTTTTTTTGCGTACACGGGATGTGTATCGCGTCTAACGGTCTCGGTTCTGGTCCGTCGCGCTTAGGAACACCCAAATCTACTTGAGGTAACTCTTTACAACGTATCGTGAGCTTGAAGTCGGTTTTGGCATAGATATTACTTCTCCATATCAAGACTCAATCGCTTGAGCAATTGAAATACCGGGAGGTTAGAGCTATGAGTAAGAACGGAACTGCCCTTGCAAGGTATGGTGCTACCATCGCGATGCTGGCACTCCTATTAACGTCGTGTGACGCCCTGTTTGGCGTTGAGGAAGAGGAGGAAAGTCGATCGGCCGGGCTGACATCGGAGATACAGCAAATAGTGTCGGATGAGCAGCTATCAGTCTTAGAAGACGACATGGACCTCACGATTTATCGCGGGAGTAATCCACCTACATTCAATAGCGAATACAAAATTGAGCCCACGACGATGAGAAGCACAACCGTCCCCAATGACAGCAACTCGCCGGGGAGCGTGTTCGCCGACTATTGGATCCGATTCTATGATCAGGATAACGAAACGCAGACCATATCCTTGGATACCGCCCAAACCAACTCAACCGGCGGACTATTGACCAGTGGAGAGGGAAGAGGTGGTTACATTGTCGGTGAAGGTGACAATTTCTCCGTCTTCGCCCAAGTTGATAGCTATGACACCAACACTGAGATCACCTCAGTGTTGCTGTTCGTGTATTCTGGTACCCTCACGTCCTCGGGCATTAACGATTTTGAGTACGCTTTGCTGATGCTCAATAACAATGGTGATAGTACAAAAATACCGAATGATACCGGCCGATCGTTCTACGACGGTGACGGGGTGTCTCCGTTAACCTCGTCGTTTCCGCTTTCCAACGTCGTTGGAATGCAGTTCAATCTGTCTAACGAGGTCCGGCTGAACTCAAATCGCTGAGTAATACTGCCGTCGCGCGGGTGAACAGGCTGCCGCGCATGTGCGTGCAATCCTCCGGGTGACCTACCTGGAGGATTGTCTGCACGCTACCGCCACACCGCGAACATCGCGCCCTGGGCGGCGTGGACCAGCACCATGTACGCGATGAAGAGCCAGCTCAGCCCCGCTTTGCGGTCCTCGAAGACCCCCGTAGTGAGCAGGCCGGTGCCGCCAAAGGCAAACCACAGCATCGCGCCCCACCCGGCGCCGCCCCAGAGCGTAAACACCCGCAGGAGGCCCAGTACCATCGCCAGGACGGTGGCGCTCACAAACGCGCCGACCACAGGGATCAGGTAGGTAAGCGGGCTATCGCCGCCCTGGATCTCCTCGGGGCGTTTGTCCATGAGGCGAAGCCACACCGTGCTAAACAGCGGGCCGTACCACAGAAACCCTACCACCATATTCACCACCGCAGCCACGAGCACCGCCCACCAGTTAATCAGAGAAAAAGCCATCCGTATCTACTCCTTGCTATAGCTCGCCGCCTGCGGGCGACGCGACGCGGGCCGTACATCGCCGGTCTGCGGGTGTCAGCGGTCAGCTGAGCTGCTACGACAGCGCCCGATGCGACACCACCCGTTCCATGACGTATTGAATCAGCGTCATGTCCAGTTCTCCGGCGTGTTGGTCGATAATTTCACGAAGGACAACCCAATCCTCCGGGAGGAGCGGGTCAGCCTCATCGTCGTACTGCTGGTGCATGAGGTCTAACAGGTCGCCGAGCACCTGAGCCTGCTCATCACGGTCGGTTCGGGTAGCCCTGCAATGGGCGAAGAGGTCCGCCGCTGCCTCCGCAGGGAGGTGAGAAAGCTGCCGGACAAACCGTTCTTCCAATTCGCGGGCATACGCGGCGGGGTCTCCAGCAGCGTGTTTGCGTATCTTTTGGGCTTGAGCTATGAAACTGCGGGAATGAAACATTGCGCCAATTGTACCGCGTTGACCAATCGATGGGAATCTCCTATGTTCGTGTAAAGATGGCCGCCCTCCGCTTTCCTGGCGACAGACGGCACCGCGTGGGGCGTGGTGTCCTTTTTTTTATTCTCATATCACTGATAGTTGCGGCGTGCGCCACCGCTCCTGAGCAGGATCCTACCGCCCCACCACCATCTACCGGAATCCGCCAATACGACGTAGCCCTTGAACTGATCGCCGCGGAGTCCATAGATGATCGTCTTTCCATTTACTCTGCCATTGCGGCTTCCCTGGCCCGCGACGGGCGAGTGCAATCGGCGGCGGACCTTCTCAACTACTCCCGCGGTCTGCTTCAGAATGAAGAGCTATCCGTGGATCAGCGAATACGCGCCCAAGCGCGTCTGTTGGCTGCATGGCAGATCGTTGCGTCCCGAGACGAGACGCGTAGTGAGTTAGTCAATGGACTGACCCGAGAACTAGTCAACGAGACTGATGCCCGGGAAGATGCGTCGTTGCAGGCCGACGTGTTCCGGATGATCTTCGGCGCTCAGCTCGACAATGGCAATGCCGGGGAGGCGGCGCTTCGGCGCACGCTGGATATCGCCTATCTCATAGATTCCGATTCAGTGCGGTCAGAGACGCTGGTGTACGCCGCAGAGCAGGTCGAAGGCCGGGACGATCGGATCGCCCTCAATCCTCTTGCACAACAGGCGATTGCTGCGGTTCCCGCCCTGGAGGATTCGCTGCTTGCCGCGGATTTGAATGCCCGCCTGGCCGTCCTGAGTGATGTTCTTGATCGGCGGCAGGACGTGTCCACCCTGTCTGACCGCGTGTTACGGCGTTCCCAGGCGGGTCTGATCGTGGATGAGACGCAAAGCCCTCGTCTGCGCCGGATCGTCCGGAGCTTGGTTGGCGTGAACCGTGATCAGGATGTTCCTCAGATACTGGCGAACGTTGCGCCGCAGTTTATGCGCGCCCTGGCGTTCGGCTGGTATGCAGCCGCCCTATGGGAGGCGGGTTCCTCCGGAGAGGCAGGTATGTCCGCGGAGGCCGCTTTTGAGGAGGCGTATCAATTGGCTCAGGACATCGGTGATGCGGGAGCCCGCGCCGAGACGCGAGCGGTGCTGATCCGGCTTCGCTCGGAGTACGACGCTGACTACAACGTGGAGGACGTTGCCGCTACTCTTCTGGCGGAAGCACGGCTCTCTTCAATTCCCTCGGAGCGGCGGGAGGTCGTGCTTTCGGAGTTGGCGGTGGCATACACCATCAGTGATCGCCGCGAGTTGGTAGATCGTCTCCGCGGCCTGATCGCATCCCGGGATGAGTTGGCGCGGATCAACATCCGCACCGCCCGGGCGCTGGAGGAGTTGGGCCGCGATGAAGAGGCGGTGGACTACCTGCGAACCGTGACGACGATGCCGCCACCGGGTATCAACGATACTACCGCGCCGGGGCTCCGTGCGGCCCGAGTTTGGCAGTCTTTAGAGGAGTATGACCGGGCGATCTCCGCTGTGCTCTATTCCACAGCGGTAGATGTAGCATCGATTCTTTCCACCATTCCTGCCTCCCACGAGATCAACCCCGCCACCCGGGGGCAGCTGGGTCGCCGGGTAGAAGAGGCGCAGCCCGACGGGTAACCGCCCTTACTGCGGCCCGATTGTTGTTCCGAAAAACGCCTCACCACGGAGAATCGCGCGGGTATTTTCGATCTCCCGGCCGTGGGCGGCGATAACCTGGAGCCCCAGTTCCGCTGCCTTGGCGGTGGCCACGGGATCAAACGGGAGGTTGCTTCCCGGCTTCCATGTGTCTCCAACCAGCGGCAGGAACTCGCGCCACGAGACGGTGGTAAGCGGTGTCGCCTCCGGGTCCGTTTTGGGGTCGGCGGTGTATACCTGGCTGATGTTGCTCAGGTTGATTACCGTCTTCGCCCCAAACCGCTCTGCCAGCAGTACCGCATCGTAGTCGGTGCTGAACCCCGGCTTCCAGCCGGCACCTACCAGAACCGACCCGGTGAAATCGAAGGATCCGGTGGGATCATATACAACCGGATCGCGACAGAGGGATCCAAGACTGTGCCGGAGAAGCTCCGCGTTGAGGCGGGTAGCGGCGATACCGATCCAGTCCTGCGCCCCCGACGAGACAGACGGCTCCGCAGAGCGCTCCATCACCGCTCGGTACGCCGCCTGGTATCGGCGGGCGGGGCCTCCCCCGCCCACTACCACGATGGCCCGCGCGTTGCCCCCGGCGGTGTACTCCTGTAACACGTCGCGATAGGCGACAATTAGTTCGGTATCCGCCTCGTCCGGGACGAGAATCGAACCACCCATAGATATGACGATCATACGCGCATGGTAGCCGGTTTCGCGAACACTGGTCAGCCCGATCAGGCGTAGTTACTTTGAGAATAGGATCAATCACATGCAAGACCTGACACGAATACTAGAAGAATGGCAGTACGATACTGAACAGAATGTTCGAATCATCATTGCGGAGGACGGGCGCAGTGTGCTCCAGGTGCGTTTGCCCTTGGGTATTGAACAGTACGAGATGGAAGGCCGCCCCGACCGCCGAGAGCCCTACGGGTTTGAAACGGTGCTGGCCTCCACTGAAGATCGCCTTCGCCGGCACATCGTCGAGCACGGCAGCGACACCGGATTCGAGATCAGCGTAGAGGGGGCGGAAGAACTCCAGGCCGAGGGGATTCTGTTCTACTACCGGTATCTGCTCTTGTATCAGCTTCAGTACTACGATCTGGTCGTGCGGGACACGGAACACAATGTACACCTGTGTGATCTCCTGGAGCGATACTGTCCGGACGAGGAGGCGCGGAACGCGGTGCTCCAGTTTCGACCCTACATATTGCGCATGCACGCCGCCGCCCGGGCGATGGGAATCCAGCACGCCACCCTGGATGGGGATGCCGAACAAGTACTTACCGAGGCGATCGCCACGATCGAAGGGCTGGAGGAGATAGACACCCCGGCGTTTCAGTTTGAGCAGGTTCGATCCGCAAACTATTTGCGCTCCATGCTGCGATCTATCAGCCACGGGGACCACGATTCCTCGCCGCAGGAGGCGTCGTTGCAGGACGAATTACGCGATGCCATCGATCGGGAAGACTATGAGCGTGCCGCCCGTCTCCGCGATCAGATTCGGGATTCCGGTCGTGTTGACAAAGAACGGTGAGTCGTTAGACTTAAAGATCAATACTCTGAGCCTGGGCTGGTAACTTTGAAAACACGACTGACGATTACACTGCTTGTCGCAGTATCTATATCCCTACACGGCCAAGATATACAGACGGCCACCGCGTTCTTTGACCAGATGTCCAATCGCTACGGCGAAGTGGAGGATTACACTGCGGATCTCGTGGTCACCATGGAAGATTCTGAGCTCACAGGGACGATCCAGTATCGGATTCCCAATCAGATGCGGATCGACTTTGAAGAGCCATCGGGGCAGGTCATGGTCTCCGATGGAGAAACGTTGCAAGTGTATATTCCGGAGCACAACGTCACGTTGGAGCAATCTCTGCAACGCCGGACCGATGCGGATATCGCCACCATGGCAAACGAGCAAGGCCTCACGCTGCTGCGCAATAACTACAGCATTGCCTTTCTCAATACGCCGGAACCGGTTCCCCTCGACGAAGGGGACAGTTCCGACGATGCCGAGATGGTGACAAAACTGCGGCTGAACTGGCGTACCAACGATCAGGGGTTTCGGCAGCTTATCATTTCCGTCACTGATGACTTTCTCATTCGGCGCATTGTGGGAATCAACGCCAACTACGAGGAAGTACAGTTCGATTTTGAGGACCTGCGAATAAACGAGGGTATTCCGGAAACTCGCTTTGACTACGAGGCTCCTTCATCGGCAAACACATTCAGCAACTTTCTCTTTGAAGGGGAGGGCTGACGGTGGAATCAATTGGCGCCAAGCTCTCCAGTGCTCGACGGGAAAAAGGGGTCAGTGTAGAGCAGGCTGCTCGGGATACGCACATCGCCAAGCGCTTCATTGAAGCGATGGAACAGGAAGAGTTTGATGAATTCCCCGGTGAGGCGTATCTCCTGGGGTTTCTGCGAAACTACGCAGGATACCTTGGCCTCAGTGCCGAAGACGTCTTGACGCTCTACCACAACCTCCGCCTTCAGGAGCAACCGGCCCCGATTGATGAACTCCTCGACCGCAAGCCCTCATCCAGTCGCCTGCCGCAAATTCTCTTCGGTACCCTGGTGGTGGTGGCGGTTGCGGCGGTTGTTACCCTCTTCGTGACGGGGGTCATTACTATTCCCGAGCGGCGCGTCTCCGATTCCGGTTCGGCAAACCCATCGGCTGAAGTCGATGAGACGCTCATCACCCTGGATGATCAGTTTGTGGAACGCCGATTCGTGGCCGGTGATCGCGTATCGGTGCCGGTTGACGGAGAACGGGCGGTGTTGGAGTTTTTGGCAATCGAGGATCGTGTTTCCGTCGGAAGTGAGGCGGGAATCGTTCATATCGGCGATCAGGAAGAGCGTGTTCTTGATCTTACCGGCGAGGGAAGCGGCGATGTCCGGTTGGCCGTGCGTCGGATGTATCCTGAGGACGCTCCCCCGGCGGTGGTGGCGCGCCTGGACCGCGTTATTAACGGGCAGCGCCTCATCGATGATGATGCTGCGGGCGAGATGAGCGACAGCGATGTCGCTGATCTGGCCACCGGCATGACCAACGCCCCCGAGCGGGAGCGATCGCCGCAGATCGTGGCAGAGTTTCCGTCTCAAGAACCCTACGTCGTCGAGGCTGATTTTCGCGGGTTTACGATGTTTCGGTGGGAGGTCGATGGTGAATCCCGCCGGGAGGAGTACGTCGATAACGGCGATCGCCTGCAGACCACGGTAGATGAGATCGTGCGTATCTGGGCCAGTAACGCCGGCAACGTCCGTCTTGAGGTCGCCGGTAACGCTGTGGAACTCGGAGACCAGGGAGAGGTGGTGGCTGCAGTGGTTCGGTGGCGGGAGTTGGACAGTGCCGATTACGCCTTGGAACTCCTGCCGCTGTATTGAACACCCTCCGCGTACGCCGTACGCCGGCCCAGCACCATCACGATGTGACCCGACTGCGGAGCGCCGCCAGCTGCTGCCGGTGCTTCGGAGTGAGCGGCGCTCGATCAAGGTCGTCGGCGATCGCCAGAAAATCCGCCCGATACTTCTTGATTTTCAGCCGTTGGAGTAGCCGGAGCGCTGCATCCCACGCTTCCATCGCCACCAGCGCTCGGCACGCGTCAACCGGTCCGCCCGAGGCTTCCTCCATGCGCCGGTGGGCGCGCTCCGCGGCGGCGGGGTCCCCAGGGACCTGTACACTGCGTACCCGTAACTGATCGTCGAGGGTAATCTGCTCGCCATCGGGACCAGTGAGCTCCCTCTTGTGGCTAACGGTCCCCCCTCGCTGAGCCCACACAGAGGGCGCCATGAACCGGTTGTGCAGGTCGCGCTCCGCAGCAAGTTGTTGGACCTCCACCCGCAGCGCTGCGCGTTCAGCCTGATCCTGCCTTCGTCCGCGGCGTACCACAAAGAGATACTCTCTGGTGCCCACCGCTCCTTGCGTAGACTTGCCCCCACGAAATTTGTGGTAACGACGATTGAGGAGGTGCACGGTGTGCGCGCCATCTTCGCTCAGGAGGGAAAGCATTTCCTGTGGCCGAATCAGGCCGTCGTTGTTGTACGAGACGAGGAGGGTGCGGGTGCGAATCCGTTCCAGCACGAGTTGTAACGCCCTGAGCGCCGCGCCACCGCGACTGCGGCAATGATCAGACCGATAGTGATCGGTGCGGATGCCCGCCCGGCTTCCCTGCGTAACGGGACCGGGATCGTAGCGATCCCGGCGCACCGCCGAGGTAAGGAGGTGGTAGTTGGCGCCGTACTGGTGAATCGTGTACGGCGGATCCAGGTAGGCGACGTCAAACGGGCGATCCTCCGGAGGATGAGGGAGCTCATGGGCGGGCCCCACGTGCATGCGGCCTCGCGGGCCATCGAGGAAGGGCAACGCCTCGAGCTCCACCGGCGCCATAATCCGGCCCAGGGCATCGCCGCCGCGGCCACCCCAGCCGTGGTGAAAGCCTTTCATCACGCCAGAGGTGTTGTTATGAACGCTCATCTCTACCAAGAGGCCGGCCAAGAGAATGTCCCGGCGGCGGCATTGAGAACGGTCCTCGCCGGATGTGGCGGGGCGCTCCTCGAGGAGGGACTCCCGTGCCGCGGGGCGCGCCGCGCATTCGGCCACAGGCCGGCGCCTCGTCTGCCCGTCTCCCGCGTGCCCGGTTTTCGCGTTCGGCCCCAGCCACTCACGGTGGATCGCCCCCGCCACCCCATCCATCCGCAGTGCATTCTCCCCGGCGCAGAACAATCGCTAC
>CAZNRF010000136.1:0-8423 GCA_964575075.1 uncultured Spirochaeta sp.
CCCGGTGGCCCACGAACAGATCTGGTGGTTCCCGGCCACGGCGAGGGTCCAGCCGTCCGGAGCGGCCACGATCGCCGCCCGCAGGCTGCCCGTGTCGCGACCGTTGTTCACAACCACGCGCCCGGGAATGACCTCGTACGTCTGGGTACGCTCCGCGCTCGGTGGAAACCCGCCGCCGGTGGCCGCCGCGCGGATCGTGTACGTGGTTGCCTCGGTGTCCGTTGTGAACAGCTGAACCCCCTGCGTAGGGTCATACGTCTGAGCCGTGCCGGTCGGATTACCACCGCCGTCCAGCGGTGCCGTATCGTCGGTGGTATAGTGAATCGTTGTGCCGGGGCTGCTCTCAAGCCACCAACGCCGGCCGTTCACCCACGGTTGGGGTGGCTCAATGATCGTCGGCGTCGCTGCCGGAGCATATGCGATGGTAAAGGTGCCTTCGGCGATCTCACTGTCGTCCAGCCCGGGCGCCACCGCGAATGCCCTGATCGTCATCGTGGTCGTGTTGCCCGCAACCACGATCGGCGAGTCGGGATCAAAGGCGGAAGAGGCGGTTGTCGGGTCAGTATCGTCGGTGGTGTAGTAGATCGTCGAGCTCGGGGTGTCAGTACTGATTGTGACGCTGGTGTCCGACTCATAGATCCCCGCTGCCGGGTCGAACTGGGGCGTGGATACCCTCCCGTAGTCGACGACGTATGTCGCCTCGGCAACCGCGCTCGGTTCAAAGCCGGAGGCAACCGCAATAGCCCGAATCGTCACTTCACTGCCGTCACCGGCTACCGCGATCGGTGAAGACGGGTCGAACGAGAGGGAGCTCGTCGTTGGTGTTGAGCCGTCGAGGGTGTAGTAGATCGTTGCGCCGGCGGTTTCGCTGGCCAATGTTACTTCGATGTCGTTTGAGAACGTGCCACTCCCGGGAGTGAACACCGGAAGGACGGTCGCCTGAGACGTACCACCGGCGCCTTCTTCACCGTCATCCTCTATACTCACCTCGGGCTCGCTCCCGGAACTCGCAACCGGATTCTGACACCCTACGAATACAAACAAGCAGGTAAGTATCAATCCCAAAACCAATCCGATTCCGCGACCGTTCCCGTTCACTTCGATCCTCCTTGGCCTCGAGGTACAGGATACGGGTGGAGCCGACGACTTTCATGATGTAGATAGTCACCTTTGGTGGTAACTTTCGTCACAACGTCCCGGTAATCGGGATCATAGTGTATATTCAGGGGTAGGATGGGGGTTAGACAGGATCGATATCACGCGACGGTACTTCTGGCGGGCGTACTCGTCGCGGTATGCGTCGCGTCCGCCCCTACCCAGGAGGTTCAACCGGGTGAGCCATCCAATCGCCCAGGGGTCATCGATTTCCGTACTCATACCTTTCCGGGCGACGGTATCGTTGAGCTCAACGGTGAGTGGCTGATCTTCTGGAATCAGCTCGTTGCGGTGGACCAGCTTGCCGGGGAGCCTATTGACGCCGTGCGCACCCGTTCCGATGGTCCGTTCCGCATGCCGCATACCTGGAACGGGTGGTCTTACAACGGTCGGCCGGTGGGAGGCCACGGGTACGCCACGTTCGTTGCCGACGTTCTGCTGCCGGATGATCTGGAAGAGGCCGCGCTGTGGATTCCTAACGCGTCCACCGCGTATGCCCTGTGGGCCGATGGGGAACTGGTAGCACGGAGTGGTACCCCCGGAACCGACACAGACTCATCTATCCCCCGATACATAGTACAAACCACGGAGATTTCCCCGAAAGATGGCCCGACGAGACTGGTCCTGCACGTGTCGAATTTTCATCACCGCCGGGGCGGCATGTGGAAGGCGATCAAGCTGGGAACACCCGCGCAGATTCAAACACTGGATGTAAATGAAACCGCGTATGACCTGTTACTCCTCGGCAGTTTCTTCGCGCTGGGACTCTTCAACCTGTTTCTGTACTACAACCAAAAAACGCTGATCCGGGAGTCCTCGGATACCCCCATGGCTGCCATCGCCTCAGTGCCACTGCTCCTGGCAGTGACGTTCTTCGCCCTCACCGTCCGGGTTATCGTTACCGGTCAGATCATGCTCACGCAACTTCTCCCCTCGTTTCCCTGGGCGTTCCAGCTTCGCCTGGAGTATGTGTCGGCTATGGTGGTGTTCGCGTTGTTCTCCCTGATTGCATCTCGGGCCTATGAGAATGTCGTTCCGAAGATCGTTATCCGAGGAGTCCTGGTATTTGTGCTGGCTAATGCGACGGTGGCGCTCCTGTTCCCGGTGAACGTGTACTCCCGGGTGGTCACCAGCTACAACATTATCAAGAGCATCGTCCTGATGGGTATGACGATCCGGTTTGTCGTGTACACCATCCGGGGACATCGGGATGGATGGCCCATGGTGGGGGCGATTATCATTTTCTTGATGATCACCCTCGGTGAAACGCTCCACTATCGGGAGGTTGTCCTCTCCCGGGACTTCGCTCCCGTGGGATTTCTGGTATCAATATTCTTCAGTGACCCTCAAACGGAAACAATGGCCTACATCGTATCCACCATGGGGACGCTGGTTCTTATCCTCATTATTTTCAACTGGTTTGCCGTTCGGGTTTCCCTCGCATTTCTTGGAATTCGTCCGGCCGGCGCGGAGCTGAACTGGGAGTCTCTGGCGGAGCGCTACGGTGTTTCCTCTCGGGAAATGGAAATCATCCGGCAGGT
This sequence comes from uncultured Spirochaeta sp., assembly GCA_964575075.1. Taxonomy (GTDB): domain Bacteria; phylum Spirochaetota; class Spirochaetia; order DSM-27196; family Alkalispirochaetaceae; genus Alkalispirochaeta. Next base: position 2,697 of record CAZNRF010000136.1, read on the forward strand.
GGCTCTCGGCAAGAGCAACAAAGAGATCGGTGCATCCTTGCACATATCAGAAGGCACCGTAAAGAATCATCTCTACCGAATCATGAAGAAGACAGGAACGGGTAACCGGACCGAGATCGTCGCTCGCCTCAAAAGATCCGCGGATTAGCGTGTTTCACGGTAGAACCGATCCACACGGTTGGCCGAAACGAGCGTGGTTCAGTACGTTTATGTCCCAAGCGGGAGAAGCACAGTGGGTGCGGCCCCCAACGAATGGAGGATCTGTTATGAAAAAGACCAACCTATTTATAGGTCTGATGTTTGGGATGGTATTTCTATTTCCCCTGGCGCTGTTCGCCGGCGGGAGCGGTGAGAGCGCACAGAGCGACGCGATGGAGGCTGAGGAAAAAATCCTGCGAGTTGGTCTGCGCAAGCTCACCACGATTGACCCGGCGCTTGGTGCCAATGACCCCGAGGTAATGTTCAACCGGCTGCAATACGACTACCTCATAGAAATTCTGGCAGATGGGACGCTCGAGCCGAGTCTGGCAACGGACTGGGAGGTGAGCGACGATGGCCTCACCTACACGTTTAACCTCCGATCCGGGGTGACGTTTGAGGATGGCAGCGCATTTGATGCAGAGGATGTGGTGTTCACCTTTGAACGCCTGGTGAGCGAGGGCTCTTCCATCGTAGGCCTTATGGGACAACGCGAAGATGGAAGCGCGACGTGGAGTGTAGAGGCGGAGGATGAGTCCACCGCGGTATTTACCCTGGAGGAGCCGAACGCAGACTTTCTGTATGGCGTGGCCTCCCGTTTTGCAATGATCCTCTCCAGTGAGAGCGACGGGGTGAACGTATTTTCCGAGGGAGATGACACATACGAGACCTTTAACGGCACGGGCCCCTTCATCCTCGAAGAGTATGCCGTTGACCAGAGTGCTCGGTTTGTCGCAAACGAAGATTATTGGGGCGGAGCTCCTGCGCTCGACGGTATCGAGCTTATCTTCTTCGATGATGACCAATCCCAGCTGGACGCCTTTCGAAGCGGTGCATTGGACTTCATTATAAAGGTTCCCGACGATCTGGTTCCGGCGGTGGAGCGGATACCGGATGCTACGGTCCTCACTCGCCCAACCAACACGCATCCGGTGGTCCGGGTTCGGACTGATGAGGGTTCATTGGGAGAAGACGTCCGCATACGCCAGGCGTTTAAGTTCGCTACCGACCGGGAACTGATCAACCTTGACGCCCTTGACGGCGCGGGCACGGTAGCCAACAATGATCCGATCGGTCCTACCTACGGGGATCTCTATAACGCGCAGGAGAACCGACCGCACGATCCCGAGCGCGCCCGGGAACTGATCGAACAGGTGCTTGCCGATGGTACCGGCAACGGATATGTCCGTGAGGTCGACGGCGAGGCGCGCATCGAGATTCCGTTTTATGTTGGGGACACCTTTGAATACGGCCTCGTGGCTGAATTCTTGCAGCAGCAGTGGAGGGAATCAAATATCTACGTGGAGCTCAATATCGTCCCTGAGAACGTCTACTACGCCGAGGGCGACGATAACTGGCTGAATGCTCAACTCGGAATGACCGCCTGGGGCGCGCGCCCGACACCGCAGGAGTACCTGAGCGTGGCCTACACTGAGGGCGCAGCCTTCAATGAGTCGCGCTGGTCCAACGATGAGCTTGACCGTCTCGCGTCCGAGGCAAAAACAACTGCCGAAATTGAGGCTCGTTCCGAGATCTATAACCAGATCAGCGAAGTCTTCTACGAGTCCGGACCGATTTTGATACCGTACTTCCGTCCGGTTGTCGGGGCCCACTCAAGCAGAGTTCAGGGGCTGGTGTTACATTCCTTCCCGGGACGCACCGATTTCAGCAAGGTTGACCTCGAATAGGATAGCTCATGGGCGACGACAAAAACCGCAGGGGGTTTCTCCGGATGATCCGGAGGAACCCTTTGGCGGTTATCGGAGGTGCAGGCGTTCTCTTATTTGTGTTCCTCACGCTCTTTGGACCACTACTTGCACCGTATCCCTACGATCAAATTATCCGCGGCACGGATGTCGGGATGGAGAGTCGCCGTGCCCTTACCAGTCAACCGCCGTCGGCGCACTTTCCCTTCGGTACCGATCAACGCGGACGCGATATTTTCAGCCGAATGCTCTGGGGAGCGCGTGAAACGCTCGGACTGCCGCTGGTAGCTACGGCTATTTCGGTTGTTCTGGGAGCGTTTCTCGGGCTGCTGATCGGGTACGTGGGGGGGCTTCTGGATGATATCGTATCCCGATTACTGGACAGCCTCATCTCGATACCGGCTATGGTACTTGCCCTTGTCATGATCTCCACTATTGTGCCCCTGCTTGCGTCATCCGGAAGTGAGCTGATTGCATCCCTGGGACCGAACAACATCAGCCTTACGGCAGTGATCGTGCTCATCTACGTTCCAATCATCTCGCGCGTTGCTCGCAGTGCTACCCTCTCGGTACGAGATCGTGGGTACATAGAAGAGGCGCGACTGCGCGGGGAAGGAACGCTCCATATTCTCGCGCGCCAGATTCTGCCGAGCGTGCTTCCCGCCCTGGTGGTTGAAGCAGCGCTGCGGCTGTCATATGCGATTATCCTGGTGACATCCCTCGGTTTTCTGGGCCTGGGAGTCCAACCGCCCTCTCCGGAGTGGGGACGCATGGTCCTCGATGCGCGGACGCAAATCAGCGAGGCTCCATGGGAACTGTGGTACCCGGTTCTTGGTATCGCCGTTCTGATTGTCAGCTTTAACCTCATGTCCGACGGAGTTCGTCGGCTACTTCGAAAGGAAGAGTAACCTGTGGCGAAACCTGTTATCGAAGTAGAGAGCCTCACCGTTGAATACCGAATCGGCCACAACTGGCTGAAAGCGGTACAGGGCATAGACCTTCACATCCAGCCGGTGCAAATTCATGGTCTCGTTGGCGAAAGCGGTAGCGGAAAATCCACCTTAGGCGCCGCGATGATCCATTACCTCGCTCGGAACGCCCGTATCACCGAGGGGCGAATTCTCTTTGGCGAACGCGACTTACGGGAGTGCACGGATCGGGACATGGAGCAGATATGGGGCAATCAGATCGGCTTCGTACCACAAAACACAATGGACTCACTGAACCCGTCGCTCCGAATCCTGCGCCAGATGAGAGAGCTCACCCAAAAGCATCTGATGCTCACCGCAGAGGAGGCAGAGCGCCGGGCTACCGAGGCGCTCAATCACGTACAGATCGCGGACCCCGCAGAGGTGCTCTCTCGGTACCCCCATCAGCTCTCCGGGGGGATGCTTCAGCGGGTGATGATCGCTATGGCCCTGAGCACCAGACCCAAACTGGTGCTCCTGGACGAGCCCACTACCGCGCTGGACGTGACCACCCAAGCGGTGATTCTCGATCTACTTCGTGACCTCATCAAAGAGGAACAGGCGGCGGCACTCTATGTCTCACACGATCTCGGAACGGTTGCTCAACTGTGCGATTACGTCACCGTTCTGTACGCCGGCGAAGTGATGGAGAGCGCCCCGGTTGAGGACCTGTTCGCCCAGCCGCGGCACCCCTACACTGTCGGCCTCCTCTCCTGCCTCCCGACCGCGGTGTCCGGTCATGAGTCGCGTCTCACCACGATCGAAGGTGTGGCCCCGGCGCTTGGAGCACGAAGCACCGCGTGCGTCTTCTCAGATCGGTGTCCCCTGGCAACGGAACAGTGTCGGCGGGAAAAGCCACCCCTGGAACAGATCGATGAGTCCCGCACCGTCCGGTGTTGGCGATGGCGGGAAATCGCGGAGGGGTCGGTGACGCCGTTTGCCGACATCCAAAAAGATGAGGGTGGGGCCGCTCCCAAGGGATCTCTCGTTCTCAAAGCCCAGGGAATGTCGAAACGGTTCGGTGATAAGAATCTGCTCGATCGGTTGAGCCGCAAGCCGGTGGAGCACGTTCAGGCGTTACGAGATGTCTCCATTGAGGTCAATAGCCGCTCCACCTTCGGACTGGTTGGGGAAAGCGGAAGCGGTAAGACAACGCTGGCCCGGTCGATTCTCGCCCTGCTCAAAGCCGACGAGGGCCGGCTCGTTCTGCAGGATCAGCCGATCAGCTTGGAGCTCCGCAAACGGGATCGGGAGATACTTCGCAATCTGCGCATCGTCTTCCAAAATCCCGATGACTCTCTGAATCCTTACCGAAGCGTGGGAGAGACGATCGATCGCACGATTCGGAAACTTGCCGCGGAAAAGCTCTCCCGGGCCACGGTTCAGGCCCGGTCCAAAGAGCTCCTGGAGGCGGTCGGCCTGTCAGCCGAGTATTACGACCGACGACCCGTTCAACTAAGCGGCGGTGAGAAGCAACGGGTTGCGATCGCCCGCGCGTTCGCACCAAATCCGGCGCTTATCGTCGCCGATGAGCCGACCTCTTCCCTCGATGTTTCGGTGCAGGCGGTCATTCTCAACCTCCTCAAAGACCTTCGGGCCCGGGAAGGCGCCTCCTACATCGTGATCTCCCACGACCTGGAGGTGGTGAGTTACCTGGCAGACCACATCGCCGTCATGTATCTGGGGGAGATCGTTGAACAAGGGGCGGGAGATGCGGTTCTCAACTTTCCCTCTCATCCCTACACGGAAGCACTTCTTTCAGCGGCCCCGACCCCGGACCCCGCTGTTCGGCATCATCCGATCGCCCTGCAGGGTGAAATCCCCTCACCGCGCAATCGCCCGTCGGGTTGTCCGTTTCATACCCGGTGCCCCCGCAAGATCGGCCCGATTTGTGAGAATGAGCTTCCACCCGTCCAGGTTGACGAGGACGGCCACGAAATTCGCTGCCACTATCCCCTGGAAGAACTTCGACGTCTGCAGGAACAGGGGCCCCCTTCGGCCGATCGGAGCGCACATGGAGGGGACGCGTGACTCGTTACCCTATTCAGCGGCCGCTCCTGATCGTTGCACCGTTACTTCTTCCACCGATCATAATATTCGCCCTCCAAAACCTCCTTCCCGGCGACAGTGTCCCTCCGGTTCTGGGTCGGCACTCCTCAGCCACGGAAGACGCCAACTTGAATTCTCCCACCGTTCATCATATACGCGCTCACAACCCTCCTACCCGTCGATATGGCCCTTCCCGTTCTGGGTCGGGACGCCTCCGCCACGGCAGTCGCCAATTTTGAGGAGCAGTTTGGCCTGGACGAAGCGCCGCTGAAGCAGTACGTGGACTGGCTCAGTGGCTTCATAACCGCAGATTGGGGCCGGTCCTTCACCGCGGGGAATCCCCCGGTTCGAGATTTGGTGCTCACGAGACTCGGGAACTCTCTACGCCTGGCTGGGCTTACGTTGGCCATTGTGATTCCCGTGTCTCTCATCCTGGGGGTGCTCGCGGCGTTGAAAGAAGGAAGCTGGCTCGACAGCTCGATCTCCATCGTTTCTCTGTCGGTGGTGGGACTTCCGGAGTTTGTGACCGGCATCGTGCTGATCAACGTCTTCGCGCTGTCCCTGGGCTGGCTTCCGGCAACCGCTTACGTTGCCCGGGAAATGAGCGCCCTGGCGTGGTTCCGGGTGCTGATTTTACCCGCTCTCACCGCAAGTCTGGTTCTGGTGGGGTACATCACCCGCATGACCCGGGCGGGAATGCTCGAAGAACTAAAGAAACCCTACGTCCGCACGGCGACGCTCAAGGGCCTCTCGTGGCGGCGAGTGGTGTTCGGTCACGCCCTGAGAAACGCTCTGCTGCCTACAAT
>CAZNRF010000137.1:0-8396 GCA_964575075.1 uncultured Spirochaeta sp.
CATTCGGTGGTACGTATAATCAAATCGTCCCAAGCGGGAACGGGAGGAGAGACCGACCGCCAGCGTTTCCCGTGTGCCACCGCCAATAGCTCCGGCGAGTCGAATACTCGGCGGTCCCACAGTGCCGCGCAAAACCACCTCCTGGTCGCGTTGGGAGGCCGCGAGAGTAACGTCCCCATCGAGGTGATGACTCCGCAGGTCGTTGAGGCTGAGCGTGTGTTCCACGCCTACCGCGCCATAGGAGCCTGTATATGACCCTGCAGACTGTACCCAGGTGCGAACCGCTCGGTCCTCCGCATCTCGCGGAATCCACAACGGCTCGTACCGGAGCGAGGAACGAACCGAGGTCTCTTCCTGTCCTGCCGGCTCGAAGGGTGACGTGAGCGCCTCCCATCGTGGTAAGAGCTGCAAAATGAGAGGAGGCTCCGCTCCGACGCCGGCGCCGACGAGCACGCACATTACAACAGCAAAAAACGGTCGCCTGAAGGAGTTCAGGCGACCGTGACGAGGAGCGAGGGTCATGAGTGGTGTATCAGCCTTCCATCATCATTTGGAGCATCGAATTAACGTCTTCCTCGGAAAGAACGGGATCAACTACACCGTCGAACGACGGATCCGGGAGCGACCAGCCTTCGGGCGGCCGGTCTTCTTTAATGAGGGCGACAACAAACTCCCTCGGCAGCCATTCGCGGAGGCCGTCGGTGGTATCAAACAGGTTGCCGAGGTTGATCTCATAATCAGTCCTGCCGATCTCTGCCGTAACGATACGTTCACCGTCGAGAATATCTTCTATAACGTCCCGGATGTCTCCAACCGAAGAAAGGTTCAGGCCTTCTACCCCTGCCGCAGCAACATCGGCTTCGATCTCGGTGTAGAACTCAGAGGGAATCTCCAGCTCGTCATTCGGAATCAGGTACTGCGTCTGATCTCCCTCGCGAGCCATCATCCCGTTATACGCGGCCACCGCGTCATCCATGCCTGCTTTCATCGCAGTCCTGATGTTGGCAAGCGTGGGACCACCGGTGCGGCGCGTAAGAAATGATGTATTCTCCTCGAGCGAATAAATCACGGCTTCTTGCAGATCAGTGTCGGTCGTGTCGCTTGTTACAGTAAACTCCTCCCCGCTGTCCGTGAAGAGGCGCAGGTCGTACACAGCAGACATGGCAAGAGGAATCTGCAGGTTACGCACGGCAACCCGAAACATATACAGGTCTGCCTTATCGAGTACAACGGTGTCGCCGGAGACCGTGATTTGGACCGCATCACTTCCGATGCCGTCGATGGCGGTATTCATGTAGACAATGGTCTCGTCTACTACCTGGAGGATCGCATTCAGTTCATCCTGGACCTCTCCGATCGTGTCCCAGTCCTCTGGGACAGCCGATACTGTTGATAAGGCTTGGATCATTTGGGGCCCTGATGCGACCTGCGCGTGTACTTCGCTGGAGCTTGTACTGCTCTCAGTCTCTACACCCATGGCCTCGTTGATGAAGTCTACCGCTGCAGCCACTGAGTCCCGATAGGCCACGGAGGCAAGCGTCGTCATCGCCATGCCCATGTTACCGATAGCATCTGCCGGATCGGCATCTATAACTGCCTGGAAAGACTCCTCCATGTCTTCAAGGTCGGCGCTGGACAAGACACCCTCCACACCTTGAGATGGATCGAGATCCGACATATCGATGTCGTTCATCAACGTCTCCAGGTCGTTCAGGGCGTCGTCGGCAAGCTCGTCGGCGGTGGGTTCTTCTTCAGTGGGCGGATCCGGATCATTGTCACGATTGTCACCATTGTCGTTGTTGCCGCCAGTGGGCGAGTCACAACCTGAAAGGACCAACAGAAAAACGAGGATCCCCGCCAGCCCCAGAGAGTTGAACCATTTCACTTTTTTCATAACTTCCTCCATTGATGTAGTACTGAATCCGCTTTTCATTGTACGCCTTGACCTTTGATTTTTCAATTACTTTCTCTATTATTGTTATTCTTGACTTAAATTGTATGAATTTCAGGCGATGATTGAGCACGTTCATCGTTTCCGTAGATGTACCAGAATCCAGGACGCCTGTTACTCGTCGGTGAAGATCAGCGTGGCGAAGTCGGGGCTGGCCACGCGGCCGCGGATCTCCTGGGGGTTGGTGATGCGCTCTTCCGTGCCGGAGCCGGTGGTGCGGCCGTAGTAGAGGCGGAGGGAGTCGCCGGGGGCGGCGCGGAAGGGCACGGTGAAGGCGCCAAAGGAGTCGGTGACGGCGACTCGCGAGGGGTGGAGGCGGCCCACCGCCGGGTGAGGTGCGACGGTAATGTCGGAGAGGGGGCGGCCGAAGGCGCTCACCACGGCGCCGGAGATCTCGCGCTCCCGGTAGACCGCCGCTGAGCGGAGGGTGAGGCGGAACGGCCGCTCGGCGGAGCTGGATAACACGATCGTCTTCGGTCCGCCGCCGGCCAGAGCCATGGGTTCGATTATGAATTCCCCGATCCCCATGACCGTGCCGGAATCGTACGTGACCTCCCAGGTGCGCTGATCGTCGGTGGCAATGAGAAACTCGTCGGGCGCGCCGGCGGAGGTGAAGGGCTGGTCCTGCCGGGGCAGGTAACGGGGGAAGGAGATTCCCGAGAGCGCCGCGGCCACGAGATCATCCGCGGCGAGCGGGGTTTCGTCCGCACTGGCTGGGGCGGGGCGCCAGAGCGTGTCGGTCTCTTCCATGATGAGGTAACCGGCGGCGCCGGGGGCATGTATCGAGATGTCCGCTCGGGCGGTGCGAGACGGCTGCAGGGTAAGGACGACCTCCGGTGGAAGCGGCGCATCGGACGACTCCGGGCCGGCTGCGCCCGTGGCGGCGGCGGGCGGCTCGTTCCCGGTCACGTCGTACACGAGGCGCACCCCCGCGCGGGACACCAGAATATCCTCCAGGGGAATGCCGGTGGCGTCGATGGCGATGGGCTCCGGGGAGTCGGCCGTGGGAGGCCCTTGGACCGAGGGGGCCTCTTGGGCCGAGGTGGAGGCGCGAGCGGTAGCGGACTCGGCGGGGGAGGAGGACTCCCGAGAGGAGGGGGACTCCTCAGGCGAAGCGGACTCTTCAGCAGGGGCGGTGTCGGCTGCCGCCGAGTGACGCAACGAGGACTCCGGTGTGGTGCAGCTCAGTAGTGCCACCGCGAGTAACGTGATTACAGCTGTTCGCGAGAACATGGGATCCTCCAACTCGATATTTTACCTATTAATCTCGGATTATACATAATTTTCTGAGTTTGGGGGTACGGGCGGCACGGATTTGCCGGTGGATGTGCCGCGGGTGATTTCCGCATGGATAGCACGGCCCGAGAATGCTATATTGACGGTATCGTGGTGCAATGGTTTTTCCAAAAACGTCCGTGTTCCTCTTCGCGTCCGGCCTCGTTCAGAGCTCTATCAGCCGCAGCGGCAGTGGCGGGTGTGGCGGTCGGCGGGTTGCTGCTCACGGGATGCCCAACCGGTGTGGACTGGAGTGAGTATGATGGGACGAATCTCCTGGTGGAGCCGCAGTGGTACTTTGCCGATGGTCTGCAAGCCGGAACGGTAAATCCGGTGACCGGCACCACCGCCCCGGCTGATTTTGTGGCGTTGGAAGAGGTTTCTGAAAGCGATGCGGGAGCGTTGCCGGCGGGAGTAGCCGGGCCGATCTATCGCTATGAGGTTCTGAATCTCCTGCCCCAAGGGGATTTCGAGGGAATCGACAACGGGGATTTTGGAACCTTGTGGAATCGGAATCTTAATGATGATGATCCGGGGGAGATTACGATTGATTCGTCCGACCCGATTCTTGGGGACAAGTCGCTTTCTCTTGCAACAAACGGGGATCAAGAAGGAGCATGGATCGATCTTGACGAACACCTCATCGGCGGGTTTCCGGTGAATACCGGTTTTGCCTTTAATGTGGATTTTCGCAGCCAATCAACCCAGTTTGGCATGGTTCTCGAGAACGGTGCAGATGGAAGTGTACTCAATTCCTGGAACATTACCCGGGGGGGACGCTCCGTCCTCACAACGTTTTCATTTCCGGGGACGTTTTTCGATGATCCCGCGGAAACGGCCCGTGCGAATTTCCTGGAGCGGGATGAGAGCATGAATCCGGAACCCACGCGATGGTCGGTGGGTGGAGAGTTTGATTCCGGGCCGAACGTCATTAACGTCTCGATCGATCGACTCACCGTTGTCCGGGCGAACCAGAGTCACTATGTTCGCGCCTCCGTTCCGTACCACCTTGAGGGCCGGCCCGACATTGTCTCCGGCGGGAGCTACGAATTGTCTATGTGGGTCCGGCAGGATCCAACCGCCGGCAGCGACAACCGAATGGCGGCGCGGGCGATTTCCGCCGGTATTGATACCAGCACCAACGGCGATCACGGCGTTACAGGGTCTCCGAACGTGGCCCGCACGGTGGCCACTGAGCATTTCCGCACGGACGATGCAACGGATTGGACGCAACTGGAGTTCTCAGTGACTGCCTACGTACCGTCGGCACTGGTTGACGCGGCGGACGATAGCATTGCGTTCGATGTAGTCATCGAGATCGGCAACAGTAACCTTGGCGTCCGGGGGCAGGATGCGGGATCGATCCTGATCGCCGATCCCCGCCTTACCTGGTCTCCATAGTACCAGTAGTCAATAGTTACTTCGCGATAATCACCTTCCGGTACTCATCAACCCCCGGGGCCACCACCCTCACGAAGTAGATGCCGCGAGCCACCACATCACCGGAGTTGTTGCGGCCGTCCCACGCCGTGCGATAGGTGCCGGAACCCTGCCGACCTCGTTGCAGTGAGCGAACCACGCTCCCATCGAGGGAGAAGACGTTCACCGTTACCAATCCCGGTCGATCTACTTCGTAAACCAGCACCGTATTCTCACCGCGTTCAGGATATATGACGTTGTTGAGAATCGTCACGTTGCTACGCTGCACGATAAAGCCGTCCCCGATCGAGAAGAGCCATGGCGCGAGGGTCCGGGGGTCCGAAGGGTCCTCGAGGGTGGCGGCGGGCAGCGGTCCAACCTGGAACATAAACTCCACTTCTCCGCCCTCCTGGATTTCAGGGTCAGACTCCGGAATGGTGAAGGTTCGCAAGATACCGTCCACGTCGTACGCGTTTACCGCCCGCGCCGGAGAAATTTCACTCCGGGAGACCAGACCGGGAATCGGTGTGGGAGACCAAAAGCGACTCGTCTCACTGGGATCGATCAGATCCGGAACGCGATCGTCGTCGGTAACGGACAGATCATAGAGCAAGGACACCGGCAGCATCGTGAAATCGGACGTGAGAAGTCGCGCCTGCAGCGTGATATCCGAGGAGGCGAGTTCTTCTCCGCCATCGAAATCGCGGAGCGTCCGAAATCCTCCCTCCGATCCCGAATCGTTGCTGCCAAACGAATCAGTGGCCCAAATCGGTTCAATGACACCCAGGGCCACGTCGGTGAGGCGCCGCTCGTCCCGCTCCTGCATGGGGTTTTGGGCCTTGTCGAATATCGATTCCGACGTGGCCGCCCGAATTCTCCCGGAAAAGGCGTCATCCGGTTCAATGGGGTCCGTGAGTGTGAGGAAGACCTCCGTGATGCCTCCCTCGCCGGAACCGGGCGCTGTACTGCGACCAATGACTTCCATCGACACAGGAGGATTGTCGGGGACAAACAGATCGGTATGGTCAATGTCTGCTTCTCGTTGGTCATCACCAAACACCGGCTCACTAAACTTCAGGTACAATCGATCATCCCCTGCGGTTCCTAAGGATATTTCGATCCGAGGCGGCGTGCGCTCGATGGCACGGATGGGAATTTCCGTGGACGGAACCAGGTTACCTGCAAGGTCGGTAAACCGACCGGATTCCTCGCTGTAGGTGAGGTACAGTTCGGTCAGCAAGTCCCAATTGTGCTGCGATTCGTCAAGTACAACTCGAAAATAACTGTCGTTGGTCCTGGTAACTGAGCCAAAGAAGATATTGTCCACATTGGTGTTGAAGGAACTCACGGTGTCGTCCTGGAGCGGCTCAACTCCCACTTCTTCAATGGAAAACGCCGTGAGGGGATCGGGATCGTTGTCTTCATCGGTGAGCGTAAAATCGCGAATACCTTCGTTGGCTCGCTCGTTGGGGTGCGTGAACAGTTCGTTCGCAGTATCAGAGAGATCTTCCGGATCCCACAGGGGACGGCGATCGTCGGCCGCTTCAGGCAGCGTCACCCCGGCCCCTTGGGGGTTGTCGGCAAAGTCTTCCAGGATGTTGCCGTAATCCAGTTCGCGGTGGTTATCAAGCATATGGAACTCGATGGTGTCGAGAATCCCGTTGTTGTTTGTGTCGAGACTCACAATCTCATACGAGAACGTCTCATTATTTGCGTCACTGAAATCCAGGTCGAAGCTCGAGAAGAACGGCGGGATCACGTCCCAATTGTTGTAGTACGGAGAGTCGGGAGGATCCAAGAACATCCCTGTCTCGGATGAGTCGTCAGGGTCGGCGGCGGCCACGGTGGCTCCCGTGGGCTCAGGTGTAAATGAATCACTGAGAACTGCCGTAGAGATCTGATAGTCGATCGCGTTGTTCTGCGGGCTTGCGTCAACAAGCGCCGCGTTCGCTACGACATCCACACCGGTAACCGTTCCCGGGTTGGGGACGTTCTTGTGCCAGCCGAGGAACGATTCGCCGTCAGCGCCGACACTGAATCCCGAAAGATAGATCCGCAGCTCCTGAGCGTTGTTGGTGAACGGGTCGGTACCGGAGGTGTCCGCGCGGAAGAGGCTGTTGGCGGAAACACGCCCGATGTCTCGCGCGCCGCGCTCCATCGTTCCGTCGACATTTGGGTCGTTGTATGACCAACGGAAGTAGCCGTCGACCAGAATATCGCCGCTGCTGTTGCGGATGTCCCCGCCCTGGTCATCGTCATCACCCAACGCGTCCTCGCTGCGCACGTTCTCTGCGCCGGTCCCTCCAGCTGCCTCCGCCGCGGTCATACCGGTAGCCGAGCCGATATCGACGGGCTCGGAATAGTAGAGATGGAAGTAGTTGTGCCCGTCGTAGGGGGTGGTGGGGTTGTGCTCGGCGCGGGCCCGTCCGAAGCGGATATCATAGAGCACGGGGCCGGCTTCGTCGGTGGTTGCGGTGAAGGGAGTGCCACTATTGTTGCGATTGTAGTTGCGCACCAGGTTGTGTCCATTCGCGTCGCCAAGTTCGGCCTTGAGAATGGCGATATCCGGAACCACGTTCTTCTGGTCGCCCTGGCTATCAGTACTATTGGCCCCGCCTATCGTCGAACCAGTCGCGTCCGTGTTCCAACTGTCGGCCGGATCAACCTGGACATAAAACGTGGTGAGGTCTCCTTCTCCGTCGGTCGAGGCGAACGTGAACGGGAGCGCGTTCAGCGGCGCTTCAGTATCTATCCACGTATCAGTAATCTCTACAGTGTCGCCGTTGATCCGAAAGTCCGCATTCCCTGCGAGCGAAGATATCCCGTTGGAGCTGTTTTCAATTGGCTCTGAAAAGGTAAGACGGATGACGTTGTCGCGGACGATTTCCGCACTTGCGATCTCGGGGCGGGAGAAGTCCCATCCGGTGTTTCCGCCCTCGTCAAACACGAAATTGTTCTTCTCGTCCTCCGCGTCAATCTCTCCTTCATCCGATGGGCTCGTGGGAGGCGTCACGTCGGCCGTGCCGATATCCTGGTAAGTCGAGGCAGCCACGGAAGCTCCGGTGGCGTTGCTGTTTTCCACAGACATGTTGAAAGCGGCAGCATAGGTATTTCCGAAGTCCCACGTGCTCGCCAGATCAGGACTGGTGTTGTCCTGGGAAAGCGCAAGGTCCCATGCGTTGCTACCGGTCATATCGGTGCCGTTCACGTAAAAGTTTGCCCCAACCGTGATGGTAGTACCAGTAGCGGTCGGTGCGAGATCTGTGAAGGATGCAGTGGGATCGGTGCTAAAGTCGCCCGTTCCCGTGTCGTACGTGCCGTCTGCAGGGTAGTAAGAAAGACTCCCAGCGTCCGGATAGGCAAAGTAGGCGTTATTGGCACCACCGGATGATGCTCGGTCGAGGTCGTCCGGGTCGTAATTCGTACCGAAGACCACGAAGTCGTTGATCGTTTCGAGCTGCACCCCGTTGGTGCCAAGATCCAGGGTACCGCGGTAGAAGATAAGGCTGCCGACTTCGATGCTCTCCTGGAGTATAATCGTCGAGCCGTCCGCATCAAAGTACACCGGCTGAAATCTCAAATCGATGAGCTCACTCCCCGCCGGAAGGGTCGATGTTAGTGCGCCGGCTCCTTCAAACCCAATATAGGAAAGAGGATGGGTACCGCCCACCACACCGTCGAGCCGTACCGTTCCGCCGGTGCCCGCATCGAGGATGAGCACCCGATTATTTCCGTCGTCGGAGTCGATCGT
>CAZNRF010000138.1:0-1287 GCA_964575075.1 uncultured Spirochaeta sp.
CGATTCTGGTATGGTGGGGTGGTCAGGAAAACAACGTTCGGCTGATGCTGATTCTCGCGTATCTTCTCCGGACAACCTCCGGACCGGAACGGGAGATTCATTTGAGTACCATCGTTCCCCGCGTCGAGAATCGGGACACCGCGGAAAATCGACTTAAGACTACCCTGGCGGATCTTCGGCTCACCGCCCGGACAACGGTTATCGTGAACAGCGAGAACGAACCGATCCCTACCGTCCTTGCAAACCATTCCAGGGACGCCGCGATAGTACTGCTGGGAATGGCGAAGCCCGCTGCTACCGGCCTGAAAACCTACGTGTCGCGGCTTCGGGAGACCTCCGCCGGACTCGATTCGGTCCTATTTGTCATGAACAACGTGCCCGAGATAACGTACATCTAATCGGAGAGGGGATATGTATCGTTGACAGACCGTGTTTGGTAGCGATATGCTACCAGTATGAAATCGCTACATATTCGCGATGTTGATGAACGCGTGCTAGAAAACCTGCATCGCCTCGCCCGGGCTCATCATCGCTCGGTCCAGGGAGAAGTGCGGGCGATTCTGGAAGCCGCAGCGCGGTACGCGCCACCACATGACATACATGAGAGCCTCGACCTCGTCACTACACATACCGGCCGGGAAACCCCATGGTCGCGAAATGACATATACGCCGATGACGCGCGGTAGTACGCTCCTCCTCGATACGAATGTACTTCTCGGTGCAACGGATCGCTCCCGTGATAGCCACCTGGTCTGCAACGAGCTGTTTCAGCTTCCCCCGCAGGCCGGGGTACACCTTGTGACGACCCCACAGGTTCTACGCGAGTATCTCGTGGTAGCCACCAGACCGGTGGATGTAAACGGTCTTGGCCTCGATACGACAGACGCTGTAAGAAATATTCGGACCTTCCGGACGCGCGCCCACCTCCTTCCTGAGGGTGTAGAGGTGTACAATGAGCTCATCAGCCTTGTCGAGTCCAATGTACTGAGCGGAAAGAGGATTCACGACGCCAACCTCATTGCCGCTGCGTCCTATCACAATGTGAGTGCGATCATCACCAACAACACCGGTGATTATTCCGATTTTGGTCGCGTTCTCGTGTTATCGACAGCCGCCGCGGTTGATGAACTGCGTGAGCTCCTGTGATCACTCCGCCGGAAGCGATAGCGCACCGGATCCACCGGGCGTCGTTGGACCATGCGGCGGACTGTGGAGTTTATCTTGTAGCGGTGTGTATACTGTAACAGGGGAATGCGATGAGTCCTGCCCCTCAGTTACAACACCAAC
>CAZNRF010000138.1:1387-8311 GCA_964575075.1 uncultured Spirochaeta sp.
ACGCCGTGTGAGCCGTTTATCGCCCCGGTTGATCTGTACCTGTTTCCGGACGCCGAGAGGGCGAACGCTTCGGCCCACCCGTGGGAGCCAACCTGGCGGAACCGGTCAAACTGGCGGTGCTGCCGGACATAACGTTGTCGGCCGGGTGAATAGAGAACCCGACTACGACAGTCTCCGGTGTGGCTTGCTGTGCCCAAGCGTGGCCGCCGTGCAACTGCGCCACCGCATGGACAACGGAAAGACCCAGCCCGTGGCCATCCCCGTGCTCGCCGCGGGCAAACCGGTCAAACGGGTTTGCCGCGACCGTTTTGTCAAGGGTTCCGGTGTTGGTCACCCGAATTTCGACCTTTGCCGCGTCGAAGCCTGGGTGTTCGTCTCGCTGTCGAGCAGAGATCTCAATCGGTCCGGTAGTACCGTGAACCAGCGCGTTGTCCAATAGATTATGAATCCCCCGCGTGAGTAGAACCGGATCCGCCGTTATCACCGGTGGTATTGACGGGTTCAGAACACGAATAATCGGGCGTGACACCGCCCGTGCACGGTCGGCATATTCGTTGGTTACCTCATCAAGAAGCATCGCAAGATTGATCGCCTTACGCTGCATGGGATAGTCCGGAGACTCAAGCTTGGTCAGGAGAAGGAATGACTGGGCGAGTGATTCCAGACGGCTCAGATTTCCTGCAAGTCGTTCAAGGCGAGCATCGTCACGATCAAATACGCCGTCAATCATCCCTTCAAGTTGCGCGCGCATCGCCGCGATCGGTGTACGCAGGTCGTGGGCGATGTCCTGCGCCCATCGGTGCCGCATGGTGCGCTCTCGGTCAAGTTCTTCACTGATCGAGGATATCTCCCTCGCCACCAAGTCAAATTCCCGAACACCGGGGGCATACGGATCTACCGTATCAGGCGCCCCGTATGCCCCTCCGAGTCGGTCAAGCCGTGCCAGCACCGCGGTCATCGCGTGGTTCACTCGTGACGATGTCCGGACTATCAGTGCTGCCGAAACGCCGGCCGTTACGGCGACCGCTGATAACAGCGCCGTAAGAAGCGCCCGAATAACGCCGCCGGTAGGTGAGTCCGCGCCGTACGAAGTAGCGCCGGCGACGAAGTACCCGAGAGGCTCCGCCCCGGGCGTGCCGGACGGAATCGAACTCACCAGACCTGCCTGACGGTATGACGCGAGCATACGCTCGGAAACCTGCTCCACAGATTGATCAACGGGAGTCTTGCCGGGCATAAGATCAACGCGGACACCATCAACGCGAATCCGTCCGACCGTCTCGTAAAAGTGGAGAAGCTGCGGCCGCCGGGAGTCTGTCGGCAAGGACGGGGGCAGCAAGGTCTGAGTCGTCTGATTGAGACTCCAATACAACGGATACCCGGTTGCGTCCCAAACGATTGAGAGGGATCCATCCTCCGCCTGCGGTTCGAGAAGATCACGTACATCCCGACGGTTCAGGGTCCCGGTGATCGCTACGAGGCGGGACAGGGATTCCCCGTACTGATCGTGGATACGGGCACCCGCCTCCTGTTGCCACCGTTGAACCAACGGACCCAGAGTAATCCACAGGGTGATGGTAAACACGACCACTGCCGCTGCGACCGTTCCAAAAATCGTCCGGGCCCAGAGCGTCCCGAGAGATCGGTTCATCCGTCCACCGTCCCGACAAACCGATATCCGAAGCCGCGCACCGTCTCGATCCAGCGCGGATCACCCAGGCGCGCACGAAGGTTTTTGATATGCGCGTCGGCACTTCTGGTCTCGACGAGTGCGTCGTATCCCAGCGCCTCAGCAATCAGTACGTCCCGTGATACGACCGCCGGCATCCTCGTTATCAGCAGAGATAAAATCCGCCACTCCGTTGCCGTAAGGGTAATCGGGCGGTCGTCAATTGAAAGGATATGGTGGGCGACGCTGAACCTCATGCACAGCGTCTGGGAACCAAACCGTCCGGTGAAACGCAACGTCTCCCCGGTGTCCCGGCCCCGGTACTCGCTCGATGTGCCGGCGGTTCCGGCCGTACGCCGAAGAATCGCGTGCACCCGGAGTACGAGCTCCCGCGGCGAAAACGGTTTGGTAACGTAGTCGTCGGCGCCGAGCTCGAGGCCCGTGATTCGGGATCCCTCGTCGTCACGGCTGGTCAGAAAAATGATCGGCACATCCGAGTATCCTCGTGCCTGCTTGGCCACCGAAAAGCCGCCCATACCAGGAACCGCCACGTCCAAGATGAGCAACTCTGGTGAGGAGGTACGAATCAAGTCCCCGGCGGTGTCACCGCGGGAACATTCAATAACCTCGTGATCGGAAAGGCGAAGGTATTCGGCGACCGCCTCGCGTATTGAGTTATCATCCTCCAAAAGGAATATGCGCGCCATCTCGCGTTAATCGTCCCACTCTGATTCGAGAATCTCCCCGGTTACCGGGTCCATGTAGATCTCCAATTCGCCGCCGGAACCTTCAAAGAAGACTTCAATGATCAGTCGCCCAAACTCAATTTCGTATTCGATCGAGGAGAAGTCAGCCGGATCGATCCGGGAATACCGATCATAGTACGACATGTACGCAATAATCCTCTGGTACGCTGCAGCAAGATCCAGCACCTCTGTGTCTTCCAGAATCCGTTCCGTGATACGTGTGGAACCGCGCCCCGCCCAGGTGCGTTCCCGCTCAAGTATCACCGCTGAGTCAACGCGTACGTAGTACTCCGCTCCCCGGTCGGTTTCCACGGAGACGATCCCACCGCTGTGACGGCTCTCCAGATCGATTTCAAGGACAATCGCGTCCGGTTCTTCCTGCCGGACCGCGGCGAGAATACCAGTGAGGTCCGCAGGGTCCAGGGCGGACACCGTTACAGAAAGCGAGCATAAAAAGATGCCGCTGATCAGTAACAACAGATACCGTTTCATAGGTCGATGATACTCCCTTCTGCGGCGTGTGAAACGGGATCAGCGGTGAGTTTTACCCAGTCTTTACACGGCATTCGCGCTCTGTTCACGGCGATTGCGTACCGTCAGGTCACCAAATCTGCAGCAAGGAGAACCAGGATGGGAAAGAAAAAGCGAATGATGTTGTTAACCGGTATTCTTGTGGTCGGCGGCTGGAGTGGTATCTGGGCACTCACCCCGGAAAGAATCAATGAAGCCGTTGAAATCGGGGTAGCTACCGAAGGTGATGCGGTGGCGCTGAGTGTCCAGTCATCGTGGGACGATCTGATCATTGCGATCGAACTTGACAATGGATGGGAGGTCTACGTTTCACCGTCGTCCGGGGAGGTCCTCAGGCGGGAGCGAGATCTTGTCCGACGCAAAGACCGGCTCATGGCAGCAGCTGTCCGCAATGGTCAACTTATGACGCTCGGTAACGCATGGGCGCTGATCCTCGATCAACTGAGAGCGAGTGAGCGGTACGACTGGGTTACTACAACCGACCTCCACTCGATTGAGTACGACCGAGAGTTTCGTCGTGCGGTAGTGGAAGCAGAACTTCGCGTCGGCGGCGGTCGCGACCGGTTGCGTGTTTACGCGGACGCTGCCACCGGCGAGATTCTCGAGGTAGAGCACGACGATTGACGTGACCTCGAGGGGAGTTGACCCCTCGACGAAGGGGACGGATACTGCTGTATGCTCTTTGGAGATTTAAACGAGTCCCTTGTGGCGGTACACGTGGCCGCCACATCTCGGGATGAGGTGATCGCGTATCTGCTCGATCTGCTCGATCGAACGGGAAAGGTCGTGGATTTGGAGCTGGCACGGCGCGATATCGACGCCCATGAGCGCAACACGTCCTTCGGCATGCAGCACGGCATCGCGATACCCCACGCCAAAACCGCCAGTGTGACCGAGATGATCGCCGCAGTGTGCGTTACCGACGCTCCCATCGACTTTGCCAGTGTTGATGGATCGATGAGCCAGATCTTCGTGATGACCCTCTCGCCTCCCGACCAGGTCGGACCTCATCTGCGCTTTCTCAGCGAAATCGGACGGCTTCTCAAGAGTCGGAAACTGAGGAAGCGGATGATGGAGGCGGACAGTTCCGCTGAGCTTCTCGGGATTCTCCGTGGCAGATAGCGGCTCTCTCTCCTTACCGGAGAAACCAGACCACACCGATAAGGCCCACGAGGACGATCACCAGCTGAACCCGAGGGTCCTGATCGTGCGCGCGAACGATGGTTCGGCCCGGCCCAGCCCGGCCTGACGAAGCGAGAGCCCCCGTGGTCAAGCTCCAGAGCCGGTGCGGCTCGATCGTTTTCCCCTGCCGCGGTTTCGTCAGTCGGCCCTTCAGAAACGGCCAGAGAATCGCCGACACCGCGAGGGGGCGGAGCGATGCAAGTATCGCCGATCCCGTAAAGAAGCGTGTCGCCGGTACGCCGGGTAGCCGATGCGGAAGCGCCCCCATCGCGACGGTTGCGGCGGCGATGATGACGATGGGCGCCATCGCTGCGGTCGCACGATGCCGCTCCGGCGGCAGCGGCGGCTCCGGCTCCGGCGACCGCGGCGCAAAGAAGATCAGATAGATAAACTTGATAAAAGACAGCCCCGTCCCGATCGACGCGATCTCCAACAATACCGCGATCACCGGAACGCCTTCGGTCACTCCCTTCAGGAGATACTTGCTTGCGTATCCGCTGGTAAAGGGAACCCCCGATATCGCGGCGGCACCGATGATTCCACACACAAGAAGGAGGGGCCGGCGAAATCCGAGCCCTCCCATCGTGGTGAGGTCCTCGTTGCCGCCGGCCAGGTCGGTCGCGGCGACGGCAACCATGATGAGCAACGCCTTGTAGAAGGTGTGGGTCAGCAGGTGAAAGAGTCCCGCCGTCACCGCCAGGTCACCGGACGTGGTGTGAGCCAGTCCGATCGCCGCAATCATGTAGCCGATCTGACTGACGATATGGTAACTCAACAGTCGCCGTGGGTGGTGTTGTCGGAGGGCGAAAACGACCGCGACCACCGCCGAGATCGCCCCGAGCAGGCCCACCACGGGAACCGCCGCCGGGGCAAACCGGAGCAATCGCGCAGCCGAGACGACCCCCACCTTGGTGGCAAACACCGAGAGAAGCGGCGTGACTCGGGAAGACGCCGCAGGATAGGCGTCGACCAGCCAGAAATGCAACGGAAATACGGCCGCCTTCAACAGCAGGGCACCGAGCATGAAGGGCTGGGCATCCCGGTGGAGCACCGCGACTGCAACGGAGTCGGATGCGCCGACGTGAACCACGGTCGCCAGAAAAAACAGCACCGTCGCGACGATCTGGACCGAGAGATACCGCAGGCGGACACTCCTTCCGAACGTCGTCGAGCTCCCGGGGAGGAGAAAAAAGGCCGAAAACGCCAGGATCTCCCACGCCACCAGGAGGGTGATGAGATCTCTCGCCAGGAGTGCCAGTATCCCGCCGGACACGTGGATCACCGCCGGTACGAGGTGGGAATACTCCCGATACACCAGGAGGTTCCCGATTCCGACAACTCCCAGGAGGAGAAACCCGAGCGTGATGGAGCCCTCGATGCCGGTTGGTATGGAGAGGGCCCACGGGAACAAGGGTGTCACTGCAGGCCACCTCCGCCGATAAGGGCCGATGCCGCACCGTGAAGAACGGTTCTCAGTGAGACGTCCAACGGACCGGCGATGAGGGCGGCCGTTCCCAGGAGCAGTACCACCAGCGCATCCAGGCGCAACCCATCGCGGCGGGGGACGTCAGCGGGACGTGGCCCCGTATTCGTACCGGAGACGACCAGAAAGAACCGGGCATAGTAGATCAGTGATATCACCGTCCCGACGACGATGACGACGACAGGAATCAGTGAGGCTTGGGCCGTGGCGACGTACCACTTGGAGGCGAAACCTCCCGTTGGCGGGATCCCGACGATCGCCAGCGCCGCCAATGCGAAGGCGACGACGGTTCCCGTTGCACCGTTTCCCGACCCGGTCAGGTCCGCAATGGACGACGATCGGCGAGCCGCGATAAACCGACGCCCCGACCACAGCAGTGCGCTCTTCGACAGCGCATGCATCGCCATATGAAAGAGCGCCGCCACCATGGCCGTCGTTCCCGCCGTTGCCGGATAGCGCCCGGCGACGGCGACGCCCAGAAGGATGTACCCGACGTGGGCGACACTTGAGAACGCCAGCATGCGGATCAGGTTGGTTTCCGCCAAGGCGACCAGGTGGCCGGCGAGAATGTTCACCATTCCCAACACCAGGAGGAGATCGAAGAAACGCGGCATGAGTTCCGGGAGCTGAAGGGGAAGCCAGAGCAGACGGATGAGGGCGTACAGGTAGATCTTCATCCCGAATGCGGAAAAGATCGCCGCGGTGGAGGACCCCGACCCGAGGTACGCCCGGGGCTGCCACAGATGGAAGGGGACCAGCCCAAACTTGATGCCGAAAGAGACGAGGATACTACCGGCGACGACCGCCCGCAGCGAGGCCGGCACCGATCCAATCCGCTCCGCCACCAGAGCGGAGGTGACCGACCCGGTGGTGATATAGAGGACGAGGATGCTGAAAAGCAGCAGCACGCCGCTGACTGAGGCCAGCATAAGGTAGGTAAAGCCGGCAACGGTGCTGTCCGTGCGTCCTTTTCGGGATATCAACCCGAGGGTTGTGACCGTCGCCAGCTCGACAAACACGAAGAGATTGAACAGATCCGCGGTGACGGCAATTCCCGTTAAGGCGGCAAAGTACAGACTCGTAAGGGTTGCGGATTTGTCGTCCCACCCGGTGAGGCGGTCGGATCCGATGCGGAAGAGTACCGCCACGGGATGACCCACCGCCAGCAAAACGAGGAAAAGGCGGAGAAGGCGTCGGCCGCCAGCTGAATCCCCACCGGCGACGTCCACCCCCCGGGAAAGTAGACGACGGGGCCAATCGCATAGGCGCGCCATGCCAACAGGAGGAGCACCGTGGCGTGGAGGATCGCCATG
>CAZNRF010000139.1:0-8262 GCA_964575075.1 uncultured Spirochaeta sp.
CGCAACAGGTGATGGCCAGCAAGGAGACGATGGCCCGCTTTGTCCAGGTGGTAACTGAACTGGTGTACGGCAAGGCGCGGCGGGAGAGCGCGTAGGATCAGCCGGTGATTCCGTGGCGGGGTTCGTTACGTTCAAGAACAGCCGGCTATCGTTGTGGTTGAACTCTACTCCGGCGTCAAGGGTCAAACGGAGCTCGCCGCGCTGGATCGCTTCGTGGGGCTTTTCCGGATCGTTCCCGTTTCAACAGAGATCGCCCGGGCCGGAGGGCTCTACCCCAGAGACTACACGAAATCCCACAGGCTGGGCGTGGCGGACGCCATTGTGGCGGCCACGGTGGATGCCGAAGATGCTGATCTGAGGATCCAAAACGTAAAGCACTACCCCATGTTCAAAAACCTAGAGCCGGCTTATCGCAAGACAATTGACAGCTGAAGATGCCGGGTCTTTCTCCCCGCCATCAGAGTTGTTCTATGACATTACTGATGCCTCGTCCGGGTTCCCATCGGAGGTACCAGCCGCAGGCGGGAGTCCGAGGGGCTCCCGCCTCCCGCCCCGGACTCAGTCCCGGTACCAACCGTAGGGCGACCGGTCGGTGTTGATATAGATCGTTTTGTACTGGGAGTAACTTTCGAGACTGGCTTTGTGTACTTCTCGTCCGTATCCGGACTCCCCAAAGCCCCCAAAGGGGGAGCCGCTTACCACCGGGTGGTAGTCGTTGACCCACATCGTTCCCGTGCGTACCGCCTGGGCTACCTGAAGCGCCCGGGTGATGTCCCGCGTCCATACCGCACCGGCCAGTCCATAGACGGAATCGTTCGCGATCTGTACCGCCTCCTCCTCCGAGGAGAAGCGGTGCACCACCAGAACGGGCCCGAAGATCTCTTCCTGGGCGACGCGCATGCTGCTGGACACCTCCGAGAGGATCGTCGGCGCCAGGTACGGCCCTGCGTCATAGATTCCGTCGGGGCCACCGCTCAGGCGATTTCCACCGGTAATAGCGGTGGCTCCTTCTTCACGGCCGAGCTCAATATACCGCATGACCGAATCAAGCTGTTCTTCAGAGACCATCGGCCCCATGCGGCTCTCTTCTTCCAAGGGATCACCCACCTTGATCGCAGATCCCAGGTGGGCAAGCTCTCGGAGAAAGCGATCATGGATATCCGTATGGATCAGGAGCCGGCTCCCCGCGGAACACACCTGTCCTTGGCTCATCATGATTGCCATCGCCGCCCCTTCCAGGGCGCGGTCCCAATCGGCATCAGGAAACACGATATTGGCGGATTTGCCTCCCAGCTCCAGCGTGGCGGGGATAACGCGTTCCGCGGCGCGCGCCGCTACCCGCCGTCCCACTTCGGTGGAGCCGGTGAAACTGAGCTTACGGATGCCGGGATGCGAGAGCATCGCCTCACCGCAGACCGATCCCGACCCGGGCAGCACGTTTAATAGCCCCGGCGGCAGTACATCTTCCAGGATCTCCGCCAGTGTGAGGAGACTGAGCGGGGTCAACGAGGCCGGCTTGATGACGATCGCGTTTCCGGCGGCCAGTGCCGGGGCGATCTTCCATCCCGCGATGAGAAACGGAAAGTTCCACGGCACAATGGCGCCCACGACCCCAAACGGTTCTCGGAGGATGAGGCTCATTTGCGTGGGGTCGTGGCGCTTGACGGATTCTTCTTCGCTGCGAACCACGCCGGCGAAGTATTGGAACAGATCCGCCACCGCGTCGATATCCATGCGCGTTTCCGAAATAACGCGTCCCGTATCGAGAGACTCGACGCGCGCCAGGCGCTCCCGGTTGTCGGCGATCCGTGCGCCGACCGTGGCCAACAGGGTTCCGCGATCGGCCACGGCGGTGTTCCACCACAGGTGCCACGCGCGCTCACCGGCGGCCACCGCAGCATCGACATCCTCCGCTCCCGCTGCGGCGACGCGAGCCAGCTCATTACCGTGTGCGGGGCTGACCACGGAAAAGGCGGATCCGGAAGCTGCCTCCCGGAATCCGCCGTCGATAAACAGACCGTAATTGGTGTGCGTATCCATAGATATCAGTCGATGTAGCCGTTTTCGGTAAGCCAGTCGCGGGCGATATCTTCCGCTTCCTCGCCGTCGTCATAGCGGACGTTGAGGGCGCTCATCTCCTCGGTGGAGATTGCACCACCGAGGGTGCTGTTGATCAGTTCGATGACATCGGAGTGCTCCTCAATCACCTCGTCGGAGAACACGTAGGCGCCGTTGTAGGCGGGAAAGAACTCCTGGTCATCGGGGAGCATCACCAGTCCCATCCGGGCGATCCGGCTATCGGTAGAATAGGCGGCGGCAACATCCACTTCACCGGCATCTACGGCGCGATAGATCAACCCGTATTGCATCGGCAGCACATCGTCAAACTCGATTCCGTAATGCTCGCTCCAACCGGGATAGGCATCAGAACGAATATCGAAGTTGTCATCTCCGGCAAGGGTCCAGTTCTCGGCGTGTCCCGCCAGATCACTGGCAACCTCAAGATCGTACTCCTCAGCGGTCTCTTCCCGAACCACCATAATGTAGGTGTTGTTGAACCCAAGCGACTCCGACCAGGTGTACCCAAACTCCTCTTCGAAACCGGACTTTACATACTCCCAGGTGTCTTCGGCGCTCATCTGGTCACCCTCGTACCGGAGAATGCCGGTAAGTTGCGTGCCGGTCCAGGTAGGATACACATCGATCTCATTGCTCTCCATCGCCTGGTGCAGCACGGAAGACCCGGTGAAACTGGTATTTACTGTGGCGTTGTACGGGCTGTTTTCTTCTATAAGAATCTGCGCCATGTGAGCCAGAATCACCATCTCATTTACATCCTGCGCCGCCACCTGAATCGTTGCGGCCTCGCCTTCCCCCTGGCCACCGGCAAACGCCATACCGCCGATCATTGCTACCAACACCATCATGACTAAAAACTTTCGCATCGTATTACTCCTTTCGTTGCGATTATGCTTTGATTTTTATCTTCTCTTCTCGATGGGCGATCCGCCGCGCTCGCCGCTCCGGCCCCACCACGTTCTGAAACCATCGCAGCCCGTAGTCCGCGATCAACGCCAGCATCGTGGCCGGAAGTGCCCCCGCCAGAATCACCTCATTTCGAATCGCCGAAAGCCCCGAAAAAATGAGGCGGCCCAACCCCCCCCCACCGATGGCGGCGGCCAACGCCGCAGTACCGATGATCCAGACCGACGCCACGCGAATGCCTGAGATGATCACCGGCAATGCTAAGGGCAGCTGAACCCGGTACATGATTTGAAACTCGGTCATCCCCATGCCGCGGGCGGCGTTTGTAAGTTGTGCCGGCACGTTCTTGATTCCGGTGTACGTGTTTTGCAGAACCGGCAGCATCGCATACAGAAAGAGCGCCGCCACGGCGTTGTCGTTGCCGATTCCAAACACGAAGATCAGAAACCCGAGCAACGCCAGGCTGGGCACCGTCTGAAATACGTTGGCCACGGCGATTACATACGGAGCAACCCGCTCGTTTCGCGTGAGGTAAATCCCCAGGGGCACGCAGACCGCAACGGTGAGGCCCAACGCGATTCCCGATATGTAGAGGTGCTCCCAGGTGAGTTCCAGGACGCGAAGCCAGTTTCGAGAGAGATAGGTAGTGAGCAAGTCAAAGAAGCTTCGGTTCATGCGGGCGTCCCTCCTCGGGTCAGGCGACTGATCGTGAGCCGCGCGATGCCGCTGTTGGTAATCACGCCGCGCAACGTTCCGTCTTCACCGATCACCGGTACCGGCGCGTCCAGGTCTACCAGCAGCTCCGCGGCATCACGCACCGTCGCCTTCGGAATCGTGAGCTTACGATCGTTGCGACCGAGACCGTCGATCGAGGCGCGCTTCCCGCGCTCAGCCTCCAGCAGATCCGCAAGGTACACCATGCCCCGCCAGCGCCGCCGCTTGTCCACGATTTGCGCCGTCTCACGGCTGAGCTCTTCCAGCTGTTCCAAAACGGTACTGGGGTGGGCGGTGGGCGCAACCACCAGCGGAGCCTCTTCGATCAGGGTGTCCACCGGTCCATCCGGGGAGATCTGGGAGAGGCGATCCTCACCGATAAAGGTGCGCACAAACTCGTTTACCGGCTCGTGTTGCAGCTCGTCGGGCGTGCCCATTTGCTCGATCTTTCCACGGCGCATGAGCACAACCCGGTCGGCCAGTTTCAGCGCCTCGTCAATATCATGCGTCACAAAAATGATCGTCTTCTTTACCTGATGCTGCAGGTCCAGTAACTCCGACTGCAGTTTGCCCTTGGTGATCGGATCCAGCGCACCGAACGGTTCATCCATAAGCACGACATCCGGATCGGCCGCCAGCGCCCGAAGCACACCAATTCGTTGCTGCTGACCGCCGGAGAGCTGAGCCGGCAGACGATGGCGGTAGATCGCCGGGTCCAGGCCGGCCAACGCCAACAGCTCTTCTACCCGCGCGGCGCTCCGCTTCCGAGACCACCCCAAGAGTTGCGGCACCGTGGCAATATTTTCCCCTACGGTGAGATGCGGCATGAGCCCGATCTCCTGGATCACGTACCCGATATTCCGCCGCAGCTGCACCGGATCAACGGCATCTACCTTTTCGCCGTTCACAATCACGGAACCGGAGGTGGCCGGCTCCAGGTGGTTGATCATCTTGAGGCTTGTGGTCTTGCCGCACCCGGAGGGACCGATGAAGACGACAAATTCCCCCCGCTCGATCTGAAGCGTCAGATCGTCCACCGCCTTGGTGCCGTCGCTGTAGACCTTGCTGACGTTCTGAAACTCAACCATTGAGTACCTCACGAAAGTTCTTCAGGAACACCTCGTTCTCCGAATCGGTGCCGACGGTCACCCGCAGGTGTCGAGGATAGCCCCAGGGGCTGCCGCTGCGTACGATGACGCCGCGGTGAAGAAGTGCGTCGGTTATGGTGTCAGCGTTTCGGGGCTCATCCGAGGGAAGCTCAAAGAAGACAAAGTTGGTCTGGGTGGGAGTGACAACCGATCCTGCGGCGGATAGCTCAGCCTCGAGATACGCACGCCCGGCACGAATACGGGCCACCGCTGCCTCGACGGTGGCGCGCCCCGTTCCGAGCAGCGCCGTGGCTCCGGCAATGCCCACGCGATTGGCGTTGAACGGCTCTGCCACGGTATCGATAGCGGTTATCGTCTCCGGTGTGGCCAGGGCATATCCCAATCGTGCACCGGCAAGACCGTACGCTTTGGAGAAGGTTCGAATCACCATGATGTTCTTACCCGCCTCCAGCGGCCCCCGTGTGTTCGGCAGGAGTTCCTCGGCGGCAAACTCCGCATACGCCTCATCCACTACGAGCCATCCCTGTGGAGGCAGCGCATCCAGTATCGCCGTGAGGTCGGTGGAGTCCATCACGGTGCCGGTGGGGTTGTTGGGATTACACAGCCAGACGATCTTTGTGGCATCGGTAATCGCGGCGGCGAGATCGGTGATATCGGCCCGATAGGCGTCATTGAGAGACACCTCCCGGACCGCAGCACCCATGAATCGGCTGATCTCCCGGTACAGACCGTAGGATTGTTTGAGCATCACCACCTCATCCCCCGGCTGAATAAACGCGCGGGCGATCGTCTCCAGCATGCCGCCGGCGCCGTGGCCGATCGCCACATGATCGCCGGAGTGGCCGTGTTCCGCTCCGATGAGGTTGCGGAGTTCGACAAAACTGTTCTCCGGATAGGTATGGATCGCCGACAGTGCCCCCTGCATCGCCACCATCGCCTCGGGAAAGGGGGCGTAGGGATTCTCATTGGAGCCGAGTTTCACCACCTCGGCGAGGCCTAACTCCCGCTTTACTTGTTCGATCGTTTTCCCTGCCACGTAGGGATTCACGTCCACAATCGTGGGCCGGACCCCCGGGAGACGCGCACCCCTAGAGCGGGTACCTCCAGCAACGTCGGGCCGGGATGCTTGAGCGCTGCCTCAATCCGATCCGGAAGCACCGCCGGATCGTCGATACGCTCCGCCACCGCTCCGTAGGATTGTGCGAAGGCGCACAGGTCGGGGCCCACGTTATCAACGGCGATCCGCCGCCCCGGGTGGCGCTGCTCCTCTTCACGACGGATCTCACCGTACCCGCCGTCGTTCCATACAACTACCGGAATCGACAACTGCTCCTGCACCGCCACGGCAAACTCCTGCATCGTAAACTGGAATCCTCCGTCCCCGACGAGGGCAGCTACCGGGCGCCCATCACCGCGAAGCGCAACCCCGATGGCGGCGGGAAGGGCAAATCCCAGTGTTCCGAAGCCCGCCGGATGGAGGAAGCTTCCCGGGGTCTCGGTGAGAAACTCGCTGATTCCACAGTAGGCGATGGTCGTCATATCGGCAGTGAGTATTCCGTGGGGTCCTAATGTCTGGGAAAGTGCACCTAAAACCTCCTGCATGCGGGAGATCGTCCCCGCGGGAAGGCCAAGGGTATTGGGTAGTTCAACGGAACAGCGTTGTTTGATCTCCGCTACTCGCGGATCGGTAGGGCTCGAGTGGTTTGAACCGCCGTTGGAGGCGCTGATGTGCTCCAGCAGCGCCGGTACCACCGATCCAATGTCGCCACGAATCGCGATATCCGGCACTGTCGTGGCATACAAGTGCGCCATATCCAGGTTTATGGAGACGACGCGACCGGAAAAGCTCAGGCGTTCTACCCACAGATCGGTGGATGAGAGCTGAGATCCAAGAACTACAACGGTGTCGGCCTGTTCCAATGCAGCTCGTACCGACGGGAGGTGCAACCGACCCCCCAGACTCAGGGCGTGGGATTCTGGAATCACACCCTTGCCCGCCGCCGTTGTTACGACCGGCGCTTGGAGTCGCTCGGCAAACCGGGTGACAACCGGGCCGTGTCCGGCGGCACCGCCGCCGGCGATGATCATCGGGGACGCTGCTTCTGAGAGTACGCGGGCCGCCTCGGCCACCTCCGCCTCGCTGAGGCCCGTCATTCGTTCCTGGAGTACATCGATCGGGATCTCCAGATGAACGGGCCCAGGCCGTCCGGAGCGGGATAGCTCGTAGAGATACGGAAGCGATTCCGCGATTTGTTGCGGATGGGTTACCCGAACGCTGTCTTTTGTTACGGCGCGAGAGACGCTGGTCGGTGTCGAAAGTTGATGCAGATAGCCGGCGTTGCCCCCGGCGTATCGGCGAGGTATATCGGAAGAGATAAGCACGAGGGGCACTGAATCATGATACGCCTCTCCCAGTGCCGTGAGCGCATTGGTCAGCCCCGGACCACTAATCCCGAGGGCAACGCCGGGACGGTTCTGCCCTCGGGCATACCCGTCCGCCATGAAGGTGGCACCCGCCTCGTTACGACTCGTTACATGTCGAATCCGAGAATCTATCAGTCGGTCGTAAACATCGAGATTGTGTATACCAGGAATCCCGAAAACGGTATCGACCCCCAGCTGCTCCAGGGTATGGACGAGCGCGTCTGCGCCGGTCTCAGAGTCCATTCATCCTCCAATTTTCATTTTGAGCCATTATGGTGAAAGGGCAATTCCCCGATCACCAACCGCGTGTGTGGCTGAATCATATAGACGCCTAATCATTAGGTCAATACGGACCCTTCACGATGTCGAGATTCGTACCAGTATTGTGGGATTTTAAGAGGTAAATTGGATAAATACCGTATAACTTTTCGGTATTTTCCGTCGGCTACTAACTATTTGAATAACGAATAATAATGATGATGGGCTTGCTATCTGTATGGGCTGGTCCGCTATTCCCCGTTCTTTTCCCGGTACATCGCGGTGTCGGCCCGCTTGATGAGCGTATCCAGGTCCCGGCTGTCGTCGGGATAGAAACTGACGCCTCCGCTGACACTGACGGGCAGCTCCCGGCCATGTATGAACAGAGGCTGTTTCAGCTCCGCGATCAGCCGTCGGGCAACCTCGGTTATCTGTTCTTTTGACGATTGATCTGCGAGCGCTATCAGGAACTCATCACCTCCCATGCGCGCTTTCACGTCTTTTTCTTTCAGCTGATTTTGCATTCTGGAGGCAATGCTCATCAGCACCGCGTCTCCGGCATCGTGGCCATGACGATCGTTTATCTCTTTGAATTTGTCGATGTCGATAAAGATCAAGCCGATACAGGTGCCGGCGGCGTCCGCGCGGTTTTTTAAGCGATTGAACGACTCAATGAAGCGCTTCCGGTTCGCGAGCCCGGTCAGTTTGTCATGGTGGGCCTGGTATTCAAACTTCCTGAGGAGATACACCACGACGGCGATAAATCCGGCAA
>CAZNRF010000140.1:0-8220 GCA_964575075.1 uncultured Spirochaeta sp.
CAGGGTGGCAAAGGAGGTGCCGGCAACGGGCAACGCCTCGACGTGGAGCATGCCGTCGCACGTCAATAGCTGCCGGTATCATCCCTCGGCTCCCCCGCCACCATCCACTCCGGCAGAGGTAACCCGGATCCGATATTCCTCAATGCATTCCGGTTTGATAACGTCGTGAATCATATTCGCCTCCTACTACCCAAATGGTCTGATCTTTTTCGGGGGTTTTCCGTTGTGCGCGAGTTCCCAGGCTTCGAGCAACTCATCCTGGTGCAGCGCTGCCCATTTCGCCGGATCTATGTACTGGTACATCGGTGTCGATGACGCCGTGCAACCCACTGTGTCAACATTACGGGCGTCATATTGGCCCAGGCACCGGGCGTAAGGCGCTGCCAGCCTTCGGCAGGAAGAACCGCAGTTTGGAGATCCTCCTAATCGATCGCAGCGGCCTTGTCCAAGTTCACGAAGGGAGCCTTGACTTCGTCAGCAGGGTACTTTCCTTCCCTTCCCAGAGCACCATGCTCTCATTGGTTTCGGTCTCCGGCAAAGCCGGGGCGGTTCACCCCTGTATTGGCTTGCCCCCGCTTATGTTCATACCGAAAGAACATGCCAAGTACTCTTTGGCGTTCATAATTGGAGTGGCTGGCGGATGGGTCAGTTCATGTGACGAGATAACAGCGCTCGTGATACGATGGCGCTATGCGGCTTACGATGCGTCGCCAAATACTAATCGCGTTTTTCGCGTTTATCGTGGGACCGACGCTAGTGGCTCTGTTCGTGACACAACGGATTACCTACTCACTTTTTGAGGACCGCGTGCTTCGGTATTCCGCTCAATTAACAAACCAAGTAACCCGCGCCATCGACGCCCATCTGGCCAACTACAGAAGTCTTACGCTACAGCCCTACTTTAACTCTGATCTACTGGAGGCGATAACGGACGTTCCACCGGAACGCTGGGCCAGTGAGGCGGTCATTGCGAGTTTCTTGCAAGGCTTCGTCAATTCCGACCGTCACATATCTACTGCTTACATGATTGGTCAGTCGAAGGCAGGGTCAGTCTACGACATGGAGACGGCGATTGTGCAGGGAATGCCCTACCTTGATGTGATAGAATACCTGTCTGCCAATCACCGACGAATAGCGAGTTCCAGGGGCCGTATGGTGTGGCTTGCAACAAGGGAATTGCGAAGCGTGTTTGGTCACCGGTACAACACGTTTGCCGCCGTGAGACCCATTCGAAGGGGAGACGAAACCGTAGCACTGCTGGTCATCCTCTTTCGAGAAGACTTCTTTCGTGACCGCTATCGAGATGTCAGTCTGGAAAGTGATGGGAGCAATTACTTCGTGGCCAATGGTGGGATGATTGTCTCGAGCAACGATTCATCCCGAATCGGCAATCAAATGTCGGACGAGTTGACATCGCGCCTTTTTGCCCGATCAAGCGGATGGTTTCTGGTTGATAGTCCCGACGAACGCTACATTGCTCATTCGCGCTCGAGGGTTACAGATTGGATGTTCGTCAGTGAAATATCACGTGCGGCGCTTCTTGCCGACATAGTGCCGGTGCGTAACGTGATGCTTCTCATCGCGCTGTTATTCATGCTGTTTATGGCGTGGCTGGGAAACAACGTGTCCAAGCGCATTACTTCGCCTCTGCGAGTAGTACAAGACGGGATCCACCGAATCGGACAAGGAGACCTAACGGTACAGATTCCCCACGCCGGCGACGGAGATATTGCTGAGCTGGCCGGCACCGTCAATCGATTGACCTCACAGCTCAGTGAACTCCTAGAGCGGGTCACCGAGGAGGAGCGCGTTCGGCAACGGGACAGACTCCGTTTCCTGCAGATGCAGCTATCCCCGCATTTTATCTACAATTCCCTGAACACGATACGCTGGATGGCAATAATCAATCGTCAGGAGAACATTAAAGCTATGATTGATGCCCTCATCAAGCTTATGCGAAATGTTTCCAGCCCCGATGAGGAGTATACCACCCTCGCCCGCGAGCTATCGCTTTTGCGCAGTTATGCATATATACAACAGATGCGCTTTCCCAACTTTGTTCTGGAAGTGGACGTTCCCGAGCGACTCGGGAACGCGAGGATCAACAAATTCGTCCTCCAGAATCTTGTTGAAAACAGCATCGTTCATGGTTTCCCGGATCGATCCCACACGGGAGAAGTACACGTATCCGCGCGCGAAGAGGAGCACGATTTGGTGTTGGAGGTGCGAGACAACGGTATCGGCTTCACACCCACAGATACCCGATCTTCTAATGATGAAGAACACAACCAGACCGGGATAGCAAGTATTCAGGAGAGGATCTTTCTGGTGTATGGCGGCAACTACGGACTCGAAATAGAAAGCGCACCAGGGACGGGGACAGTCGCACGTGTTCGTGTGCCCTTAATGGCAGAGGCTGAAGAAGAGGTGGAATGCGGGTTGCAATAGTCGATGATGAACATCTGGTCCGGTTAGGTATTCAGACCTACTTGCAGTCGGCGGGCGCGGGTTATCGTGTGTCAGGCGTCTATGCTGATGGTAGCGCCGCGTTGGAAGCGCTCCGACAAAACCGTGTTGATATTCTACTTACAGACATCAACATGCCTGTTATGGACGGAATCGAACTTATCGAGAATTGCCGACGCGAAAAGCTGGCGACCCACATCGTGGTGCTCAGCTGTCACCAGGAGTTTGATCTCGTGCGGCGCGCTTTCGTCTGTGGCGCCGAGGAATACGTTCTGAAGCATGAGGTGGAACAAGACCAACTGGTGGAGGTTCTTACCCGAGTTGCCGGCCAACCTGCGACCGATGATTCAGATTCGCATGCGCCGGTTGTAACGGAGGAACTGCATCAGGATTCACCAGGAGACGGTGAGAATCAGGGTCTATCGACGGGACTCGAACCGCGCCTCCCGGTGATTGTGGCCTCGTACCGATTCTGCAACCGATATGACCACCGGTTTCGGGTCGTCCCGTGGGTAGCAGAGTCCAACGCTCTCAACGCCGAAATCACGCGCGCGCTCGAACCCTTTAGACCCGCCGCACATATCAACGCATCTACCGGACCGCTCATCGTGATAGGTCTACGTTCATCCGAAGAGATAGAACCGTACCGGCGAGCTCGAAAAGCAGCTGAGGCGGTAATGACACAAGTACGTAGGTATTGGAATCGAGAAATGCAGATCTGGATCGCTCCGGAGCCTCAACCGTTGCCTGAGGCGCCGCTAGATTTTGGAATCCGAGAGAGCCATGCACTCAAAGAATGGGGATTCCACTACGCAGGCGATACAGTCATAGTCGACGATCCGCGCCGCGGAATGCGCAGCGAGACCACAGACGGCGAACTCAGGTTTTCACAGAATCCGACGGTGCCTCGCATACTTCTCGGTGAACGGGATATCCCCGACGCGTGGATTGCGGCGATTCAAGACTACTTGGCGAGCGTGGTCTCAACCATGGTCCCGGCTTCTCATTTGCACTTGGCACTCTCCGGAATGCTGCACCAACTTGACCGCGACCTTACCGATACGGTAAATAGCTCACTTCACGAAATAGTGATGGCCGGCGAAGACAACGGGAAGCACCCGATATCGCTCCTCAGTTTTATGCAAACGTTGGACAGGATAGATGTGATCCGCGACTGGCTGGTGGCGCTTCTCAGCCGTGTAGCGGAGAAGCTCACCGAAACCTATCATCGAAAGACCGATGTCGGCCGCATTCTATCCTACCTTGACAGCGCATACGATCAGCCGCTGCGACTGGATGATCTAGCGACACGGTTTTCTATTAGCAAAGCGTACCTCTGCTCCCGCGTTCGAGAACAAACCAATCTTACTCTCTCGCAGCATATCAATCGCCGACGGATCGAACGCGCTCGCGAGCTTCTGAGAACGTCGAATTTGTCAGCCAAGGAAGTCTGCTTCATCGTGGGATACGATAACCCCAACTACTTCTCTCGCGTTTTCAAGGCGATTTCCGGCGAGAGCGTCACTGACTTCCGAAATTCCGTGAACGAACCCCGAAATTCTGTCCCTGGCTTGAACGATTGAACAGCACTACCGTGATCCTTCACGGAGGAAACCAAATGCAACACTATCCCAACGCTCTGGTTCAGATGGATTACGAACCTCCCATGGGCGATCTGTTTTCCAATGTCACCTTCGGCCGCTGTCAAAGCATGTGGACGTCGGCAACACCGACGGAGCGAGAGCGGGGCGCACCGGAACGCCGTATCATTCACGCGATGAGTTTTCGCCCGCACGGGCCTGTCACTGTTCGTCGCGTGGGAGTCCGCAGCGGCCCCGGATACCACAAGTGCGGAAGTCGTCAAGACCATGATTGGGTAGTCGACCTTCGAATTGTGGCGTTCTCCGATGGCGATTGGCGGGAAATTACGTATCTTACGGACTTACTTCAGCCCGCGAATGAGAATGACGTCAAATGGATCAATCTCTCGGAAGGAACCGACACGTCCGGTGGAGGAGTGACTGTTAGCGGACTCATTTGTGAGATCAGACGATCAGGCATCGATCAATGGTGGAGCCCTTGGAATCTGGCGGCGTCCGCTTTCGAATTGGAGACTGACCCGTTTCACCCGGGGCCTCGCGACACGCGCCTTCTCACTGTAGGCAATGACGCGGAAACAAGGGGTTCCTCGGCTGGATCATGGCGATTACATAGCAACGGCATGAGCGTACACCTGGCGAAAACACGGGCTGCCGCGACCGCATTCCGTTTCAATGGGGCAGATACTACCGCCGCAGATCCAAATGCATCGCTTCTGTTCACACCGGCAGGAGCGGATCATCAGGGTATTTTCGCCACGCCGATTGGGGCTTCTCCCTGGGTCGACGAGACCGTCCGCTGCACGGTCGATGGAAACGCCAGCGCCACTGGGACGACCGTGGAGTATCACGTATCGGTTGGAGAGCACGAGATTGACTACGGGTTAAGATGGACCGCCACCAGCGAAGGCCTAAGTCTCTACGTCGAAAAGACTGTGAGGAAAGAAATAGCCCTGTGGGAAAGCGCCGCATGGCGGTTCACGTTTGACACGCGAGTATCTGTTGCAGCGTTACTAGGGGAAATACAACACGAAGGGCGAACCGGAATAGTGAAGTTGCCGGCGGTGTTACACTTTCCGCGTTTCGGTTCGGTCATCCTCGAGAGCGACAATCCGGATATGATACTCCGTTGGGATACCGACCGCCCGGCGAATCGTGTACTCGTTGAGGTGAAGCTGGCGGAGCGAGCGCAATCGGAAGGGCATTTCCTGCAGCAAGCCGGGAAGTTTTCGGCCGAACTAACGATGCGCCCGTATACACCAACCATTGCTCTCAAGCAAGAAACTCCTGAGTCGGTAGTCGTTGCCCTAAGGCGAACCCTTCACACCGCCATTACCTTCCGTCCTGACACCGGAACCCTGAGCAACAATAGTGCTTCAATTCACTGCCCAATCTGTATGGACAACTGGGCAGAAGTGACATTGAGAGTACCTGACATTGGAACGGGAGCGCCAGGATCGCGATTTCTGCAGTATTCCGTGGAACGTTGGCTAGATGGTGGCCCTGGATACGCCAGTGGCACACTCCGACAAGACGAGCAGACCCATCCAGCTGAGGATGAATACCTCATGACCGGAACTGCGGCTCTTCTGGGGCTCGCTCAATGGCTTACCACTTCCGAAGGAAAGGACTGGGCACCACCGTACCTCGAGCACATCCGAGCCAAAGTGAATGAGATGGCCGCGCGTGACCTTGACGGTGACGGTCTTGTGGAAAGCCCATATCGCACGGGCGTCAGTGGTACAGGTCAGTGGAGTACGTGCTGGCTTGATGTCCTCTCTTTCGGCTGGAAGGACGCGTTCTCCAACGCTCTGCTCTACGGAGCCCTAAGAACGATAGCACCCGGATTGCGCGACATCGCCGACGAGAAGACGGCTACATACGTTATCAAATGGGCGGAGCGACTAAAGGAATCCTACCTGCCCGCTTTCTACAATCCCGCAACCGGCTGGCTCGCCGGCTGGCGATGCAAGGAAGGTCGGCTCCATGACTACGCGTTTCTGCAGCTCAATGGAGCCGCAGTGGCAACGGGCGTCGTTGATCCGGATCTCGGTCGAGAGATTCTCGAACGACTCCTGGCCGAAATGCAACACGTGAAGGTTCCAAACGCTGAGTTGGGACTCCCGGGTAACCTATGGGAAATACCCGATGAGGATCGAGCGGATATCATGTACGGCTTCCCGATGGGCTATTACCAGAACGGAGGACGAACTCACGCCCAGACTCGCCATTTTATCAACGGCTTGTATGTAGCCGGACTGGACGGTGAGGCAGATTCACTGCTGGAGACCTTATGTCTCGGCCTCGGCAAGGGACTCACTTTCGGGGGGAACCAGAGCGGTGTTGACTGGCGCTACTGGGATGATCGTCCGTGTGGATATGAGGGCTTGCTAACTGATCAGTTCGGGCTCTTGGGAACAGCACTGGCCAGGTACAGTCTTTCTGGACCGGCGACTATTGGCACCACAACTGAGTGAACGATCACCACAATATAGGATATGAGCATGACCGCCGCGAAAGAAACGCGGTGCTTCACGAGGTGCCTTGAGGTCATTGACGTCAGACCAACCCGGCCGCAGACTGACTTAACTTACCTAGAGGAGGGTACGGCATGGTGTACAAGATGAATAGAATGGTCGTGACGACGCTGGCGTTGCTGGTATTGACGGGCACGCTCTTCGCCGGTGGCAGTCAGGAATCAGATGACAGCTCGGAAACGAAAACCTTGTTGGTCTGGGAGCACACACCACAATTCGAGGCGCCACTGGCGGCAACTCTCGAGAACTTTATGGCCAAGAATCCGGATATTCGTGTGGAGTATGAGATCAAGACTCCTGATCAATATTACTCACTGCTGTCCACATCGATTCAGGCCGGTGAAGCACCGGACCTTTTTTGGACCAATGGGACCGCAACAACGGACCTACCTAATCTCGTAAAGCAGGGTGAGGTGATGGACTTGACCGATCATCTGGACCTGTCGGCCTATTCCGACTTGGCTATCGACATGACAACCGTCGATGGGTCGGTTTATCTAACGCCCGGCGGGACAATCGGTACGCGAGCCGTCTACTACAACAAGGACATGTTCGACGAATTCGGACTGGAGGTGCCTGAAACGTTCTCCGAATTCGAACAACTCCTGGCCGACCTCAGCGAAGAGGATGTGATTCCGGTTTCTCTCGGTGGACGCTTCACGTGGAGTATTCTCTTTCACTTCGAACCGATGTTGGCAGCCATGGCTCCGGACTGGATCGAAGAAGCGACCGATGGCGAGGCTTCCGTTACCGATCCGCGCGTCGAAGCGGCATTGGAAAAGATGATCGAATGGGGAGACGAAGGCTACTACGGTGACGGCTATCTGGGCATGGACGAAGGCGGCCAGCTTCTCGCCTTTTCTCGTGGTGACGCCGCTATGACAATCACCGGAAGCTGGAACGCGGCAACACTCCAGGACAACAATCCTGAGATGAATATTGGTGCATTCCAGATTCCCACCGAAGATGGACGCGAACCGATGGTCGTCACATATGCTACTGGCTTCAGTGTCTATTCCGATACAGAACACCCCGAGGAAGCGATTCGCCTCGCACAGTATCTGACATCGGAGGAATCACAGCAGATCTGGGTTGACGAGTTGGGTGACGTGCCAGGACTCCCCGGCGTTACTTCCGAAGATCGACTGGTACGTGAGATTGTGGACAATGACTTCCAGGTTAACTCGTTCTATACGATTCTCGGTCAATACGCCGCTGAGGAGGGAACGCCGACACGCGTCTGGGAAGAAGACAATGTGCGTGTTCTCTCAGGGGATATGACCCCGGCAGAGTTCCTGGAATCACTGGACGCAGAAATGGAAATGTAGCTTCGCATCTGCGCGCAGAAGCGTGCGTATAGCGATAGCCTCGACCGCAAGACGGTCGAGGCTGTCTTATGTACCGTGGCCAACGAACACTTGGGGTACTCTAAGACTTAGTGGATAGAAATGGAAAAGGGGCATACCCCCTTCGGATAGCACCAAACCATTCGAAGGAATTCGTGTATGCCCCGAGACCAATTTATCCCATCATAGCCCGATGCGCCAACGATCGGAACGATCGGCGAGATCATTCGCAAGACAGCGCAAGAAGGAGCCCGGCAGTTGCTTCAACAGGCC
>CAZNRF010000141.1:0-8202 GCA_964575075.1 uncultured Spirochaeta sp.
GCAATGCTCCTTCGCCCCTTCATGATCGTGCCGCTTATCGGCCATCGTCTGTGGATGCGGTATCATCGGCATACACAGAAATTTTGAAGTACTCGTATACCACCGGAAGGCGTTCCCTGTTTCTCCGCACGAACACCATCACGAAGAGCGTCCGTCCCGGCGGGATATAAATCAGGAGTCCTGCAGCGTCAGTGGCGAATCCCGGCAGCACGAGAAGCACTCCGGCCACCACGTAGGCAGCGAGGAGCGCAAACTGCTTGGGGTGGAACTCGCCTTCTCGAGCGGACCGTTGCAATCGCTTGATCTGCTGATGAATCGTGCTGCCGACCACCAGCACCGCCACAACGGCCACCGATCCCTCTAATGCCAATGCGAAATACACCCCCACCGCCCGTGAGATCCGGACGAGGAGCCATCCGTCTGCCAGCATCGCCAAACCCAACATCAGTATGTCCGAGAGAAACAGCCCGAGATGTCGGCGACTGGTAAACAACGATAACCATTCCGCTTGTGGCACGTGAAACTCCGCTGCTTACTGTAATACCTCTTTCCCCCGATGGACACTGCTGAATAGTTGACATAAATAATATATCTAATCAAATATACGGTTCTCATTATAAGGAACGTGTATGATAGTTCTGTTTTCTGATGACGATACCCTGTTTGAAACGGTTGAGCTGGCGATCGACCACGCCGTTCCGGTACAGCGCGAGACCGATGTCCAGAGCTATCTCACCATGAGTGAGGATCCGTTCCACCATCCCACCGCCGTTATCGTCGATTGCCGATCTGATTCGTACCCACCGCTGGAGGTCATTGACAGAATCGTAGAGAGTCTCCGGCTCGTGCCGGTACTCGCCGTGGTTGACTCATCAGACACGGAGATGGCCTACCAGGTAGGCGATCGCGGAATTGCCGGGTGGATTCCCGCGCCTTTTCATAGTCAGCTCGTTCGGGAACGCATCCTGAGGGCCCTTGGCCGTCGCGACTCCTTCGGCGCGGTCCACGAAGCTCCAGAGCACCTGCAGCATCACATCATCGGTGGGAGTTCCGTGATGATCGAGCTCCGGCGAATGGTGGCCAAGGCGGCTCGCTGCCGATTCAACGTCCTCGTTGCCGGGGAGACGGGGTCCGGAAAAGAACTGGTGGCGCAAGGTATTCATACCCTTTCCGGTCTTTCCGGGCCCTTCGTCGTAGCTAATATGTCTGCCGTGGCGCCGGCGCTGTTTGAGTCCGAGTTGTTCGGGTCTCGCTCCGGTGCATTTACGGGGGCGCGTGACAAAGATGGTCTGTTTCAGGCGGCCCACAACGGGACGCTCTTCATGGACGAAATCTCGGAAATGGCGTTGGAGCTCCAACCCAAACTTTTGCGGGCGGTGGAACAGAAAGAGGTTCGGCCCGTGGGATCAACTGAATCGACGCCGGTGAACGCGCGAATCATCTCAGCTACCAACCGCGACCTCACAATGATTCGGCGCACCGGAGGAATCCGTCGTGATTTGTGGCACCGTCTCGCGGAGATGATCATCCATGTGCCCCCGCTCCGGGACCGTCGGGAGGACATCCCCGCACTCTGCCGGGCTCTGCTGGACGCTGAGGGATATCGTGACATCCGGTTGAGTTCGTCAGCGATACAGACGCTGCGGGGTTACCGGTGGCCGGGAAACGTGCGCGAGCTCCGGGCGGTACTCATTCGATCGGTGGTCCTCGCCGGGGTAACCCGGATTCACGCTCGGGATATTTGTATCGACCAGGTCTCGGGTTAACGGACAGCTCGCGGACTAACGGATCACCCGC
This sequence comes from uncultured Spirochaeta sp., assembly GCA_964575075.1. Lineage (GTDB taxonomy): Bacteria > Spirochaetota > Spirochaetia > DSM-27196 > Alkalispirochaetaceae > Alkalispirochaeta. The sequence continues at coordinate 1,798 of CAZNRF010000141.1, forward strand.
GCTTCAAACGCCTGAATCACGGGGATCAGTTCTCCCGATGGTGATTCCGCTACGTTTACCAGTCTCCCTGCTACGAGCACCCTCCGGTTCCGGAGGATCATGTCTGCCGGCGGGTCGCGGGGTTCACGTTCAGCGACCTGGTCCGCAAAGGAAGGAGTATCAAGAACGACGTACGCACTGTGTACGTTCATCGATTCCAGGCCGTTCCAGGAACCGCTCACCAGTTCTACCTCGACGTAGAAATCGTCTTCGGCAACGGAGTACACCGTAACCGATGCTGCCACACCGTCGAGAATCAGAACCCGCTCGGCCATCTCCTGCAGTTGCGCCATATCATTCGTGGCGGCACTTACATCTGCCAGTGATGTCCGAAACGCCACCGCATCCCGAAACTGCTCCGCCGTTTCCAGGGCAACGGGAGCCTCCTGAGCCGGTACGTACGCCACCGCCCAAAGCATCGCTAATACCACACGAAAGAACGTCTTCATTCGTTCAGTATAGGTTGCTCAGAAGGTGAAGACAACTGTACCCTGTGCCAATGGGCCTGTTAAGTCGGGTCGACACCCAAGGCACGCGATTACAAAAACATCGGGCTCTCATTATTGGCGGCAGTGGCGGCATCGGACGAGCTGTATCCTATGCTCTGGCCGCGCAGGGTGCGTCAATTATCTGCCATGGCGGACATAATCGGGATAAACTCGATCGAGTTGTCTCCTACATCCAAGAGCATGGTGGTAAAGCGCGGGGGCTTCTGGCGCCGCTGGAGCGCGCTGCTGACCTCATTCCCCACCTTGATAGTCTTGGTGGCGTGGATATTCTGGTTGTGGCAATGGGTCCGGTCGCCTACCGCTCACTGGCGGATACCGATGACGCTACCTGGCAGCGGATGGTGGAACTCAATCTTGTGCTACCCGGGCTGCTCCTGTCTCGCTATCTCCCCGCCATGGTACGCGCGGGATGGGGCAGAATCGTACTCTTCGGGGGGCCCTACGGCGACACGTTGCGGGGATTCCGCACGATTGCGGCGTACGGGGCGGCAAAGACCGGTCTGGCCTCGCTCTGCAAATCGGCGGCGCAACAGACCCACGGGGAAAACGTGGCGGTGAATCTGATCGCGCCGGGGTATGTTGATACGGAGTTCCTTTCGGCGGATCAGCGGAAGGAACTTGCGCGTAAGTCTCCGCGGGGAGCGCTGATACCACCGGAGCGGGTAGCGCGACTTGTGAACCTGCTCATTCTTGCCGATGAACCTGATATGAACGGTGCGGTGATCACGTTAGATCAGGGGTTGGCATGAGGGCGCGTGGTTTGACAATTTTATCGGGCGCATCTAATATGGGTAGATCACTGGAAAGAACAGAAACGTATGAGCAATAACGATATCGTTCCCGGGTTTGATGAAGAAAAAGATGAAAGCCTCAAGATCCGTCTGCAGAAGATAGATCAAGTTGAGGGGTGTCTCGTTCTGTATCTTACCGGATACATTGACACTTATAATTCCAATTTCTTTCAGAAACGCGTCAACCGCGCCGTAGAAGCGGGCTATTCACGGCTCATCTTTCAGTGCGGCGGTCTCAACTACGTCTCCAGCACCGGAATCGGGTCGTTTACCGCCTTTCTCAAAGCGGTAAAGCCAAAAGGCGGAGACCTCGTTCTGCTGGAGATTCAACCCAAAGTTTACGAAGTATTTCAGCTGCTCGGATTCTCCCAGTTCTTTCACATCAAGGATTCCCTCGATGATGCGGTAGAGCACTTCTCTCGGGGTGGACAGATGCAACAATCCTCGGATGTATTTCCGAAGATTTTCAAATGCCCGATCTGCTCCACCAAGCTCAAGGCTTCCAAGCCGGGTCGCTTCCGGTGTTCTAACTGTAAGACGATTCTCGCCATAGACGCCGGCGGCCAGGTGTTCCTCGGATAAAGATGGGCGTATTTGAGCGCATTCGACGGCTGATCCGCTCCAACGTCAACGATGTCGTGCGGAAAGCCGAAGATCCCGAAAAGATGCTGAACCAGCTGATTCTTGACATGAACAAGCAGTTGGTGGAGGCGAAGCGAAACGTAGCCACCGCCATTTCGGAAGAGAAGCGGCTCCAGCGGCAAGTAGAAGCGCAGCACCAGAGCGCTGAGCAGTGGGAGCAGCGGGCGATGACCGCCCTCCGGGCCGGCAAAGAAGATCTGGCTCGGGAGGCGCTCCAGCGCAAGAAGCGTGAGTCCGAGTACGCGGCACAACTACAAGAACAGTACGACAAACAGCACGAAGCGGTAGAAAGCCTGAAGAGTTCGCTCCGGGATCTCCAGGGGCGAATCGACGAGGCGCAACGCAAGAAGAATGTCCTGGTAGCACGGGCCAAGCGGGCGGAAGCGCAGAAAAAGATCCAGGAGATCATAACCGGATTGGGCAACACATCCGCTTTTGACGCCTTTGATGAGATGTCGAAACGGGTGGAACAGCTGGAGATCGAAAACGAATCGATGGCCGAGCTGGAAAGCACACCTGCCGATCGTTCCCTCGAGGAGCAGATCGATGCCCTGGAAAATCCCGGCGGAGACGATGCCATGTTGGAGGATCTCCGCAAAAAAATGGATCAGGGGGATCAGGGACCGGCTGATCCCGATGTGGATGCCTCCCTGGCGGAACTGAAGAAAAAGCTGCGCGCCGATGAGTGACCAGAGTGAGACGGGTGTTTGTCACCGGCTCAAGTCTTCCCGATTCGCTCCGTCTCCGTTCTATTACTCGAGTCCCCTCCTGGGAAATAGCTGAAGAACTACCCGGCAATCCCCGAGACCGGAGCATTGCCCTGATCGTTGCCCCTCTTATCACCCTTACTCCACTATTACGGGACCATCGCCGCGGCCCCGCACTGTTACCGTATGGCCCTCCGGATGGAATGACCCAGGCGTTCATTCTTGGTGCCCGGGATTACCTGTGTATACCGTTTGCTCCTCAGGAGCTCTTGGCGCGGGCAAACCGCCTCGATCATCACGTCTCTGTAGTGTCTTCGGCGCTGGACTCGGTCTTTGAGGTGGCCGGTGAGAGTATCGTGCTTACCGGTATCCAGCGAGAGATCTTCGCCCTGCTTACGCGTCACGCCGGCGGCGTTGTCGACCGGCAGGCGATCCAAGCGGTGTGTGGAGGCGGTTCCGGTTTCGATGGAACCTCCCGCGGCGTGGATATGGCAATGTCCCGCTTACGGCGGGCGTTACGAAGCTATCCGGTGCGCATCGAGACCGTTCGCGGAAGGGGATATCGCCTCGTAGATAGATAAGGTCATTTCTTCCAGTTTTTATGTGGAAAACATGTGGAAAACTCTGGAGGGACGGTCAATATCCGAAACGCATGGATCGCGTGGCGGAAGAGGGGTAACCGACTGGCGGAACAGTACGCGAACGTCGTTCGTATTATTCTTTCCGGTGAAACAGTTTATGCGGTGTCAACCACCAGACGGTAAGTATAGTGTGTCAATTTTACACGGCAACATTGGAAGTTTTATATTTTTCGAGGGAGAGCTGCTGTGGACAAGCTGTGGAAAACCTGTTGCTGCTATGGTAATCTGAGGGCCTTGTGAAAGACACATTGGTGCATCTGTCTTTGTACGTTCTTTTCGCCGCTATCTGTATTGGATCAGTCGTGCTGGTCCTATTGGTGATGGGCGCCTCGCTGCAGGGCGTTGCGCCTTTGGCTGGTCCCATTGTGATTGCCGGCTGGGCCGGGGGGATGGTGCCGGCGACGCTGCGGGTGTTACAGCGGGCTCGCAGGCCGGTACTCGCCATAAGTGGTGCCGCGTGTCTCACTGCCGGAGTGGTGGTTGGGATGATCATCTTCTCCGGGAGCTCACGCCTCGATGGTGTAGAACCGCCTTCGGTGGAAACGGTGCAGGCGGGACGGGTGTACCAGGGTCAGGAATATTCGGTCATCATTGATCGGGTGGTGGGCACAGACCTGGGTCCGGTGATCGTGGCCGATCACACGGAAGAATTGGACGCCACCCTTCAGCTCTACCCGGAGGGATACTGGGATCGTTTGCACAATCTCTTGATTCTTCCGAGTGGTCCGGATATCGATCTCGATGACCTCAAGGGATTTGGCGTACCCGACATGCCCGAGTCGGTACGTGGTACTGCCGGGGACGTAGTTGATCTGTGGACGACCGCTGTAGTGCTGTGGAATTCGTCTATGCCGTTTGTCCCAGTCTCCTGGGTGGCGCCGGTGCTCACGGTTCTGCTGATTACCCTTCTTCTCATCGTGGTTTGGACGCCCCTCCGTCTTACCCGCTGGCCATTGCTGAACATGGTAGTGGCGCTGGCGTACTTGAGAGCTCTTGCAGCGCTGCCGGCTGCCATGAGAGGCATCGCGCGGATCGATGGTGTTGAGGCCTGGTTGCCGGAGATGAGCGCGGCGGAGCTATTCGCGATAGGGGGAGCGGCGGTCTTTCTGGGATTGGCGGTCGTTTCACTGCTTCTGCCGTCGGTTTCGCATTGGCGACATCACATGCATTTTCAGGAGCATCAATCGTGAGCTCTCGGAGTCGGTTTCTTCTCGTCTTGACGATCGCTCTCGTTGTGCTCCTCGGATTTTCCGTGTTTCTTGCCTATCAGGACGCCGGTGATACTGCCGTGGTGGACCAGCTGGCCACATCCTTTTGGCTGCGTGCGTGGTTGCCGCATTTCTTCAACTATCTATCGCTGGCGGTTGTTGTCAGCGCGGTCATTACCTTTTCGCTGCTGGTGAGTCCCTACGATTTCGGCGCTTCCGGCCGACTGATGCCGGCGGTTCACTCGATTCTGGCAATGGTAGTTGTGGCAGGAGTGGTAAACGGGTTGTGGTTTGGCGTAATCGGACCCTCCGTGGAACAACGCCTCCACCAGATCTCGGATCGGAGCCAGATAGCTGAGACCAGTCTTGGGCGTTCCCGGGAACTTGAGTCTCAAGAACGGTACGAAGAGGCGCTGGCGGTACTTCGTATCTATCGTGCGGTGGTGGGCACCTCTCAGGAGCTGGAAAATGACCTCGAGGAGTTGGCGGTCGCAGCCGGTCAGAAACGTCGTCAGGAGCGGGAGGCCGCCCGCCGGGGTGGGTCCTCTACGTTTGCCCGCGCCTTCGAGGTAGAGGGACTCTCGGTGCCGGAGCTGATCCGACGGGCTGAGGGCGCGTTGGATGGCGGAAACTTCTACACCGCCCACTACTACGCGAGTCTCGCTGCGGATTTGAGCGATAATCCGCGGGAAGACGCCTTGCGACTGCAAGCGGAAGCGTTGAACGCGATCGAGGATGGCATTCGGCAGAGAGATGAACAGGAAGAACGCTCCCTCTTTCAGGAAAAGCTTGCCGCCTACCAACTGATGCAGCGCGGCGAGACCGATCCACGGGCGCTGGTGGAGGCGTACTACCGGTTTCAACAGCTTCGTGAGCGGGCGCCTAACGATCCTGATGTGGAACGCTACGCCGAAGAGGTTGATGATCGGCTTCGGGGGATCTCCTTCTTTGTGGACGAGGCGGTTGATGCGTTGGTCTTTCCGGCGCGGCAAGACGTCGTGTTTCGCAATGATCGCAGCGCCGAGTTTTCCGAGATTATCTCCGCGGGTCGCATTATCGATGCGCCCCACGGTACGTTCCTGTACGATGTGGAGGTGCTGCGCCGGGGTGAACAGGATGTACACTTCTCGGTGCCCTATGGAAAGCGCGTCGGCGACATGCTGGTGCTACGGGCGATGGTCCGCAGCGGTGAAGGTAGCGCTGGGACACAGAGAGACGGGGTGGATGAGTATGTTGTGGCTCCCCGGTACCTGCAGGGCGCGCCTGATACCGATCAGTTCGGCGAAGTGATCCCGTTGCAGCCCGAGGTGGACCAGCTGCTGCTTGTGGCAGGGGGGCTCGATACGCTCAATACCCTCTCGATTCCAGAACTGATTCGGGCGCCCGCCGCGTACGACGTGGCAGGTCATGTGGTAGCTCCGGTTCATGCGGAACTGATCTATCGTATCCTCCGGATCGTCGGGTTTTTCGTGGTGGCGTTTTACTCGATCTCTATTGGATGGCGTCATCGCAGCTTATATATCGGGCGGCCTCCGATTCTTGTGCTGTTTTTCGCTCCACTGCTTCTGTGGGCGGCGGGGTGGGTGATTTCCCTGGTTCGCTCGATAACGGATTCGGTGCTCCGCGCGCTGGTTGTTACCGGAGCATCCGAGGCCACCGTACTGATCGTTTCCGGCGTGATGCTCTTGGGGCTTCTTCTGGCTATTGCATCAGTTGCGCGGCAGACCGTTGAACCATGAAGCGATTTCTCGGTCGTGGACTTGGGTTGGCGATCGGCGCCCTGGCGGGCCCGATGGGAGCAGTCTTCGGATTCCTGGCCGGTTGGCTGGTGGATCAGTTTCGTCACGCCTTGGGCCCCTGGTGGCGTG
>CAZNRF010000142.1:0-8179 GCA_964575075.1 uncultured Spirochaeta sp.
TACTCGGATTGTTGGCGGAGGCGTACCTCGACAACGGCGATAGCTCGCGGGCCACCGAGTATCTGCGGCAGGCCGCGGAAATCTACCCCGCCAGCCCGTGGGTTGCGGAACTCCGTAGCCGGGCTAGGTCATCCTGAAGCGGCGCCGATCACATCCCGAGGCTTGCTCCCGTTCTGTGGTCCGACGATACCCAGCCGTTCCATCTCTTCCACCATTCGTGCCGCCCGGTTGTAGCCTACTTTGAGACGACGCTGCAGGTAACTGGCTGAGGCTTTATGGCTGCTGGTGACTACCTCGATCGCCTTTTCCATCAGGGGATCCTCGAGGGTGTCCTCGGTGAGGTCGTCTTCATCCTCTTCTATGAAAATCTCATCGTCGATGTAGTCGGGCTCGCCAAACGTCTTTACCTGTTCTACTACCCGCTCAACTTCTTCCTCCGTGAGAAAGGCCCCTTGCATACGCACGGGAAACGGATCCGCAGCGGAGGTGAAGAGCATATCGCCCCGGCCCAGCAGTTTCTCCGCACCCTGGGAGTCGATGATGATGCGCGAATCAACTTTGCTGGCTACCATGAAGGCGATGCGCGAGGGGATGTTGGCCTTGATCAGGCCGGTGATGACATCGGTAGACGGCCGCTGGGTGGCCAGCACCAGATGAATACCCACAGCCCGGCTCATCGCCGCCAGCCGCGCCACGGTGCTTTCCAGTTCTTTTCCGCTGGTTGCCATCAGGTCGGCAAACTCATCGATGATCACCACGATATAGGGCAACGGCTCGGTGGCGAGGTTCTTGCGCTTGATCTTGGCGTTAAAGCCGGTAATATCCCGCGCTCCCAGACTGTCTAACATGCTGTAGCGCCGTTCCATTTCGTAGATCAGGTACTGCAGCGCCTGGAACGCCCGCTTGGGATCGGTAATAACCGGCGTCAGGAGATGAGGGATATCGTTGTAGAACTTCAGTTCCACGATCTTGGGATCGATGAGGATCAGCTTTACCGCATTGGGGTTGTGTCGGTAGAGCACGGAGCAGATGATCGAGTTGACACACACCGATTTTCCGCTTCCCGTGGCACCGGCGATCAGCATGTGCGGCGTCTTGGCAAGATCAACGATCTGCGCCTCACCGGCGATATCCTTGCCCAGGGCGATCGGAATCGAGGAGTCGGACTCAAAGAACTCATCGTCCTGCAGCAACTCTGCGAAGGAGACGATGTTGCGCTCCCGATTGGGAATCTCGATACCTACCGCATGCTTGCCCGGTATCGGCGCCACGATCCGAACACTCGACGCCGCCAGCCGCAGGGCGATATTATCGGCGAGGTTGGTAATCTTGGCGAGCTTCACGCCGGGAGCCGGAAGAATCTCGAACATCGTAATCACCGGCCCTTTGCGGATCCCGGTCACTTCGGCCTTGATGCCGAACTCTTCCAGGGTTACCCGCAGCACCTCAGCGGCATCCCGGGTGGTATCATCGATCTCCCAATAGCGACCATCGGAGTAGGTGGATAGAATACCGTCGATCGGGACCTCGTACTTCTGTCGCGTGCGTCGGACCGGCGCAATTTCCGGTACAAAGGAAACCTCAGGCTCATCATCCTCCAGCTCCAAGGCGTCGATCTCTTCCAGATCGTCTTCCGGATCATCCTCCAACTCGTCGTTCTCAAGCTCCTCTTCGGTATCGAAGTACGCCTCGTCCACCAGGTCGTACTCCTCCATCGGGGGGTGCTCATCAGCGGCGCGTAGTCTGTGAAACATGAGCGGCAACGGCGGTTCAGGTTCCTGGAAGACCGCTTCCGGCGTATCTTCCTGAGCCGGCGAGGTCTCCTCAAGGCCCTCCGCCATACGCGCATGGAGAGCTGCAAGCTGATCGGTCAATGACATCGGCTCATCAATGTGCTCATCCGCCGCAGCGGGTTCATCTTCTGCAACGTGTTCATCTTCTACAAATTGTTCATCTTCCGCAGGGTGCTCATCTCCGATGTCACGGGCCGACGGAGCCGGAAGGGCGAGGGTGCGCATTCGACGTACCGCCGACGGCTCCTCACCGTCCTCTCGGACTTCCGAGTCTACGGAGTCTTCCGCGTCTTCGGAGTCGTTGCGCTGCTCCGTCCGGCGCCACACTTCGAGCAATGCCAGCCCTTCTACCGCCAGCGCCAGACTCAGGACGACTCCGGCACCGCGGGTGGTGAAACTGCGCTCCAGTGCGCCGATCAGGGGAGCATCAGCGGCGGATTCCGGTACCAGCAGGCGCAGAAGCGCGCCGATCGTCATTACCGGTATATGGATGAGGTTGATCAGCAGAACGCTTTCCCAGGTGATCGGGCGAGCACGAATCACCATCACCGCAAGCGCCACGAAGTACACGGGAACCCACCACGCTGCAAGATGAAGCATCGCGTAGAAGAATCGGCCCGGGGCGGCGACGGCGTGGCCCAGGATGCCGGTCGGATCGACTGAGGCGATTCCCAGAGACACCGCCAAGAAAGCGGCCCCGGCGGTGAGAAAACTCGCCAGAATGAATTCCTGTCGTCGTGTTGGTGTTGCGCTGATCACTCGTGCCCTCCCTGAGGAGGTATATCGACAAAATCAGACCGAAACGTGAGCTACCCTCAACGGAAGTAGATGAGTCCCGCGACGCCCAGGGGCACCAGATACCACGCGAATAGACTCAGCTTTCCCGCCCGCACGAGGCGAAGCAACGCGGTGAGCGCCCCGTAGCCCACCACCGCGGCGGCCAGGCACCCGGCAACGAGGGGCCCCACTCCTACCTGGGCTCCTAACGCTTCCGCATCACTGAGCGTAAGCACCAGCGCCCCGAGAATCGCCGGAATCGAGAGAAGAAACGAGTACTCTCCCGCCGTTCGCCGATCCATACCACTGTAGAGCGCCACTGAGATCGTTGCTCCCGATCGGGATATGCCGGGAAGCACGCCGAATCCTTGGGCGATACCCAGGATGAGCGCATCGAGCCACCTGATCTGCGAAAGACCGCGGGAGCCGTGAAACCAGCGCGTGGCAACGAGGAGCAGCGCCGTCACGAGAAACAGCGCGGAGGTGATCACCGGATTACGTATATCAAACAGACGATCGAGACCGATACCAAACCCACCGGTGACGGCGGTCGTAACGATAATGATCGGAACAAGCCGCAGATACGGTTGGTCCTCCTCCTGGGCGGTGCGGCGCATAAAGCGCCCCATGGCCACCAGAAACGCCCATACCTGCCGCCGGAGTACCACCACCACCGCAAACAGGGTGGCCACGTGCAAGAGGACGTCGAACAGAATCGGCACATGGGCCACACCAAACAGTTCCTTGGTGACCACTAGATGCCCGCTGCTGGAGACGGGAAGAAATTCCGTTGCCCCCTGCAGCACACCGAGGGCGATCGCCTGTAATGTATTCACCAAATGGCTCCTTCCATAAAATCGAGTATAGCAGCGTCCGGCTCGGTGCCGAACAATCGCTGTTGGTACAGCGCGTGAGACACGGTGATCCGTTGCAGGTAGCGGCGCGTCTCCAGGAACGGCAGGGCCTCAATCTGCAGGATCGGCGACAAATCACCAAAGGAGCGTTCCCATCGTCGGCCACGACCCAAACCCGCATTGTACGCGGCGAGTCTCAGTACCGGAGACTCGATTTCACCGGCGAGATAGTTGAGATAGTACGCGCTCATGAGCAAATTGTCTGCCGGACGACTCACGTCCGCCTCGGGCCACACCATGCGCCGTCGGATCTCTTCGGCAGTGGCCGGCATGATCTGACCGAGCCCCTGCGCTCCCACCGGAGACAGAGCGGTCGGCCGAAAGTGGCTCTCCTCCCGAACCAGAGCGGTCAGGAGGTGAACCGGCACCTCGTAGCGGTCCGCCGCATCTTGCAGCTCCGTGCGGTAGGGAATCGGGTAGATAAGGTCCATAATGCGCGGGGTCAGGGGAAGTTCAGCACGGGATACCGCGCGACGCGCCACGTCCAGCGCGTCTGAGGTGTGCCCCAACTCCGCCATAAGCGTGGCGATCGTGATCATCTCTTCCGCGCGATCGGCGGAACGGGCGAGACGCATCGCCACCGATAGCGCCGGCCGTGAGTCACCGGCCAGCAGGAGCGCCTCCACGTGGGCACTATCCAGGTCGCGCGGATCTACAGCATCAGCGGAGGCCGGTGTACCTTCGGCGTCGGATTGGTCCGCGTGCACGATGGGAAGCCCTGCACGAATGCGTCCGAGCATACCCGAATACCCAATGGCGGAGAGCTCCTGCGCGGCGGTGGCCAGTTCTTCCTCCCACGCGGGGCGCTCGTCTTCTCCGGCGTGTTCTCCGGCGTGCAACAGCACCAGAATCATGCGGGTGCGGGCGGCGCGGGCATCATCGGGAATACGCGGTAGCAGTGCCGCGATCTCGCTCCATCCCCGGTCCTGCACCACCTGTGGCAACAAGCGGTCCACGGCGGTGGCGTACGCCTCCGGAGCGGGCATACCGCCACTGATCTGGGTAAGCTCTTCCAGATCACCGATCACCGCGCTGAGCGGTCGCTCCCGGTCCACACTGAACGAGACCAGATGCGCGGCGATGCGCGCCCTCATCTCATCTGAGTCGGCCAACGCCCCGGCGGCAAGCAGCCGTTCTGTTACCTCACGGTCAGCACGGCGCCTACCAATCGCCCCTTCCGCCTGGATCAGTGCCACCGTCGCCGGCAGATCCTGAAACAAGGGATCCTCAGCTCGATCCCGAGCCGCCCGAAACAACCGGTCTACCCAGGCCGCGCCGGCGCCATCACTGTGCGCGCGGATCATCGCGTTCAATGTGGTCCAAATCCCCGCATCGGCCGGCACCGTGTCCGGCTGCCGGCGACGCTGCTCGTCCTCCGCGGCCACCACGAGTTCGATCAGCGCATCAGGTTCTATCATCGTCATCAGGCGTAGCGCTTCCCGGGACTCACCGCGGTGGTGACGGTATACCGCTTCCATGAGAAGGCGCAGCTCGGGAGAGAATGCCTGCAGCGCCTCGGAGCGGTAAAAGAGAAACAGGAAAAGCCGTTCATGAACCCCGTGCACCGGCTCTATGACGAAGGCATCCCGAAAGGACGCCTCACGGGCTTCACCGGTTTCCCATGCGGCTACGGCTCGCCACAGCGCCGCTTCCGCGGACAGTTCCCTGGCGGACACGCGTTCCGCGGCGAAGAGGTCCGGTTCCGGGGGAAGCCGTTCAACAATCTCTTGCAACGCCGAATAGTCATCACGACGGTACACGGAGGTTCCCAGCGCCATCCAGCCGTCACGGAACTCCGGTACCAGATCAACGGCGGATTGCGCATGGCCCTGCGCCGCGGTGAGGTTTCCCTGGTGGGCGCTGAGGACGGCCAAGCGTACGGCGCTGAGTCCGGCCCAGCGGGTAGCACCCGCGGCGAGCTCGGACCGGTAGACCCATTCGGCCGCGGCATCTCGCCCGCGGCGCTCCAGCGCTCGTCCAAGAATGTAGGGCCCGTCGGCCCGTTGCCTCCGCAGCCCTTCCACCGCGCCGTCGGTCGGGTCAAACTCATCGAGGAGGCGGTGATCGCCGGTGGAAAGTGCGGAGATGAGGTCATCAGGGACGAACCGGGACGGTTCAGTTGGGGGTTGCGCCGGACCGCACGAGCTGAGGACGGTGATCCCGGTGAGGATCGTGACCAGGAGAAATTGCCGCATCCGGGGAATGGGTAGTCAGCCGCGCCGCAGCGCGCCGCGGCGGCACCACGCAACGGGAAGAAGGAAAGCCGCCCGCAATTCCGGAAGAGGAGCCGTTTGCAACCAACGAAAGACCAGGAACGCGCCGAGTACCGCCGCACTCACCCCGACGAGTACAATCGCGGCGAGAATCAACGGGCTGAACGGACGAGGAGCGGGCTCTGCCTCTTCCGCATCGAGATCATCGCTATCCTCCGAGGTGAAGGGCTCATCGAGAAACTGGTCCGATTCATCAGCGGTAAAGCCGTTTCCAGCCGGAAGCGCATCTTCCACCGCTTCCTGAACGTCGTCGTTGTCGAAGTCCGGCAGACCGATGTCCTCCAAGGAGTCGACCCCGGTGATATCTCCAAGGGAGCCACCGGCTTCATCCGTATCGCCATCGGGAAGAGAGAAGGATTCAGCGGAGGTGAGCGTCTCCAGATTCACTGACAAGCTCTGGTACTGCGTGCCGGCGGTATCGCTGATACGCGCCTCGATATTGCCCGCATCATCCAGGCCAACCACAAGCTCCAACTCTGTACTACCTTCAGCGGGAAGATCCTCAAGGACGAGGCATCCCACGTACTGCTCACTGGACTCATCCCGACGGAGAACGTCGATCTGAGCGCTGGTCTGGCCATCGCGAGCGGCGGTGAGAATGAGCCGTTTCTTCTGACGAGTTTCATCTTCCAGGATCGGGTAGAACGATCCATCGGCAAGTTTTATGCCTATCCGGGCCACAATTTCGCTCCTTTTTTGACGCTATTTCTTTATCGACCATTTGTCAACGTCGTTGACACCGGGTAGGGGCTCTCTGATAATGGACGGAATGCCGTTTCCTGTTGTAGTCGCCCTACTGGCCGTCACGATTGTTCTTCTCGCATCGGTATATTTCCTTACCATCGGCCGACGAAGCGAGAAGTCCAAAGGTTCCGGCAAGAAAAAAGACCGCAATACGGTCCTCCGCGAGGCAAACAAGCGGCTCGCATCCAACCCTCGTGATCATAACGCCCTGCGAACGATCGCTGACCTTTACTACGACGAAGAGACGTGGGACAAGGCGATGAAAACCTACGGGATCCTCATGAATCTGGCCGCTTCCAACTCGGAGATCGAGGAGTGGGAGGTCACCGCCCGCTACGGTCTATCCGCTCTGAAGCTGAAGAACTTCGATGAGGCGTACAAATCCCTCATGATGGCCCGGACGATGAAGGAAGACTCTTTTGAGATCAACCACAACCTGGGCTATCTCGAGTATCGCCGCGGCAATCTGGAAAAGGCGGCACAGCTGTTGCGGCACGCCGAAGAGGCGCAGCCGGAGGACCTGGCAACCAGGCGGTATCTTGGCCGGGCTTTGCACAAATTGCAGCACTACCGCGATGCAGTGCGCCAGCTGAAGCAGGTGGTGGATGCGGAACCGGAAGACAAGGAGTCACTCTTTTTCCTCGCCCAGAGCTGCCAGGAGTTGGGGCAGAACGAGCAGGCCCTCACCCTCTTTACGCACCTTCGACCCGATCCGACGATGGGACCCCACGCCGCCTTGTTTGCCGGCACGATTCGTATGGGCAAACGGGAAGTTGAAAAGGCAACGGAAGACTTCGAGCTGGGGTTGCGTCACGAGAAAATCCGGGAGGATGTAACCCTCGAGCTCCGTTACCGACTGGCCGCAGCGTACATGAAGCTCCAGGAAATCGGGAAAGCCCTCAATCAGCTGGCGGAGATTCACCGGATCAACCCCGGCTATAAGGATGTGGCGGCACAGATCTCCCGAAACAAGGAGCTGCACAGCAACCACCATCTCAAAACGTACCTGATCTCGCCGAGTGCGGAGTTTGTCACGCTCTGCCGCCGGATGGTCATGACGTTTTACAAGAACGCCAAGGTGAAAGTGGTGGACGTGCAGGTCCAAAAGAACGAGTACACCGATATCCTCACCGAGGTGGAAACCGCCAAGTGGGAAGACACGATTCTGTTCCGCTTTATTCGGGGAACCGGCCAGGTGGGCGAGTTGGTCGTTCGAGAGCTCAACTCGCGCCTCAAGGAAACGCGCTCCGGGCGGGGGTTTTGTATTACCGCGGGATCGTTCTCCGAATCGGCCGAACACTTTGTGGAAGCCCGCCTGATCGATCTTCTGGACAAGGAAGAGCTCCTCAAGATTTTCGAGCGCCTCGACTAACCCGACTCTACGTTGAATACCACGTAAGCACGGATCGTTCCGCCTGCTCGCCAGGAATCGTGAGCACGTGCAGTTCACTTCTGTCAGCGTGGGGAGAGGCCTGAAGCAGGTCGAGCTCCGATTGGGCCTGCTCGCGCCGTCCTTTCAAGGCGCACACCGGTGTACCGGGGGCAAACACCCGCCGCAACTCCGACAACAGAGCGTCCCCGGTCTGCTGGTACGCGCGAAAGACAACCATTGCCGAGACCAATGCGCCGCGGGTGGGCAGATTGGCGGGATCCGATTCTACGACCCGAATCGTGGGCG
>CAZNRF010000143.1:0-8177 GCA_964575075.1 uncultured Spirochaeta sp.
GCGCCCGCGGGCAGGATGGGGAGATCATGGGCATTCGCCATCGCGAGTTCGTGATCGAGGGGGTGCAGTTCCACCCCGAATCGGTGGCCAGTGACGACGGCATGAAGCTGCTCTCTAACTTTCTCAACTACCGCCGGGAACCGTTTGAGCCGCGGCGCTACCTGGCGGAGATTATTGACGGCGCGAGCCTCAGTCAACGGGAGGCGGCGGAGTTTATGGAGGAGCTCACCGATGGGCACCTCACGGATGCGCAGATCGCCGGCTTTCTGGTGGCGCTCAACGCCAAGGGAATCGAGTCGCCGGAGGTGGCGGGGTGCGCGCAGGTGTTGCAGCGCAAGCACACGCCGCTCACCGTGCGCGGCCCGCTCCTGGATACGTGCGGCACCGGTGGCGACGGGCTGGGAACGTTCAACATCAGCTCCCTCACCGCGCTGCTGGCGGCGAGTTGCGGGGCTCGCGTGGCAAAGCACGGCAACCGCGCAGTGAGTTCCCGCAGCGGCAGCGCCGACTTCTACAAAGCGCTGGGAATCAATATTGAGCTCTCCCCCAACCAGGCGGCGGCATCGATCAGCGACGCGGGCTTCGCCTTTCTCTACGCGCCCCTCTACCACGGAGCGATGCGCTTTGCCGGCCCCGCCCGGCGGCAGTTGGGAATCAAGACGATCATGAACCTCCTGGGACCACTGGTGAATCCCGCCGGGGCGGAATACCAGCTGATCGGGGTGTTCTCCGAGCGCTATCTCAAGACGATGGCGGAGGCGGCAGTGCGCCTGGGCGTGCGGCGCGGCATGGTGGTTCACGGTCTGGATGGTCAGGACGAACTCTCCGTGACCGCGCCCTCCCGAGTAATCAGTTTCGAGGTGGGTGAGATCGACGACGCGGATCTCTCGGATGCGGCCAACTCAGCCTCACAGATCAGTGACCTCCGCCTGGCGGCGGCCACCTTTGAGGAGTTTGTGGTCCAGCCGGAGAACTACGGGCTGAGCCTGCACAAACCGGAGGCGCTGGTGGGAGGAACCGCCGAGGAGAACGCCACGGTGGCGCTCAAGCTGCTCTCCGGCGATAACGGCCTCGGACCCGATGGAGCGGTGGACCCGGTGCTTACGGCGCTCCACGATGCGGTGGTCTTTAACACCGCCGCGGCGCTCAAAGTGTACGGCCAGGTACAGACGCTCCAGGATGGCGTGGAGCTCGCGATGCGGGCGATCGAAGAGGGTCGGGCGATGCAGACCCTGGAGCGCGTGATTTCCATCAGTCAGACCCACACCGCTGTAACGGACGCGCGCCATGCCGGCTGACATCCTCCAGCGCATCCTGGCGCGGCGGCGGGAGCGGGTGGCCGCTGAGGGCCCGGCGCAGGGGCTGGATCTGCCCGCAGCGCGCCCGGCGGAGCTTCCGATCCAGCCCTTTCCCCGCCCTCTGATCTGTGAGTTCAAGCGGCGCAGCCCCTCCCGAGGAGCGTTGGCGGCGGATGCGGACCCGGTGGAGCGGGCCGCCGCCTATCGCGAGGCCGGCGCCGGCGCGATGAGCGTTCTCACCGAGCAGGACCACTTCTCCGGGGCCCTCGCCGACCTGGTGGCGGTGAAGCGCGCCTACCCGGATCTCGCGGTTCTGAGAAAAGACTTTCTCCTGGAACCGCGGGACGTGGAGGTGGCGTGGCGCGCCGGCGCCGATGCGGTGCTCGTGATCGCGGCGGTGCTCACCCGGGATGAGATCGCCGCGCTGCTCCGGGAGGCTGAGCGGGGGGGACTCGCCGCCCTGGTAGAGGTACACGACACCGAGGACCTGGAGAAGGTGCGCCCCCTCACCCCGGCGGTGGTGGGGATCAACAGTCGTGATTTGCGCACCTTTCGGGTGGATCTTCTCACGCCGGTGGCGCTCATGCAGGAGATAGACTGGCCGTGCCGGCTCGTCTTTGAGTCGGGGATCTTTCATCGGGAAGACGCCCAGCTGGCGCGGGACAGCGGCTTCTCGGCGGTGCTCGTGGGGGAGGCGGTGGTGCAGGACCCGGCGCGCGGTCGGGGGCTGGCGGAGGTGATGGCGGGGGAGGGCGCGGACGTCCCCGCTGCCGCACCCCCGTTCTGGCCGGCCGTGGCGGCCCACCGCGAGCGACTGCGGGCCGGCGGTAACCGCCAGGTTCGACCTTTGATCAAGATCTGCGGAATCACCACCGAGGAAGACGCGCTCTTGGCGCAGGAACTCGGCGCCGACCTGTTGGGAATCGTGTATGCCCCCTCCAAACGCCGCGCGCCGGAGGGGCTCGCCCGCCGCCTGCGGGAGGCGGGGATCACCCTCCCTTTGGTGGCGGTGGTGGTAGAGCCGGGAGACGACGGCCATGTACAGCGGGCGCAGGCGGACCGCGCCGCCGGGTGGATTTCCGCGTTGCAACTGCACGGTGACGCCGAAGCGGAGACCGCCGGTGAGTACGGCTTGCCGTACTTTAAAGCGGTGAAGCGTGCAGATCCCGAGGAGGCACGCAGGCTGGTGGCGCAGACGCGAAGCGTCCGCCTGCTGGTGGATGCGCGTCATCCCACGTTGGCCGGGGGAACGGGCCGGCAGGTGGACCCCGAGATTCTCACCGCGGTGCGGGAGGCGCTGGCGGAGCGACCGCACGGCGCCTTGTGGCTGGCCGGCGGATTGGGGCCGGACAACGTGGCGGAGGTGGTGAGGGCGCACCAGCCGGAACTCATCGATGCTTCCAGCCGCCTGGAGGCGAGTCCTGGACGCAAAGACCCGGAGCTGTTGCGGCAATTCTTTCTGGAGGTAACATGAGACGCGGATATTTTGGTGAGTTTGGTGGTCGCTACGTGGCGGAGGTGCTCCGGGGGCCGTTGGATCAGTTGGACGAGGCGTTTCAGGCGGCGCTGCACGATGATGAGTTCTGGCAGGAGCTGATGCGAATCCAGGAAGAGTTTATCGGGCGGCCCACACCGCTTCTGCACGCGGAAAACAGTAGCCGGGAACTCGGGGGCGCGCAGCTGTATGTGAAGCTGGAAGGACTGGCCAACACCGGCGCCCACAAGATCAACAACGCCGTGGGGCAGGCGCTTCTGGCCAAGCGCATGGGCAAGCGGCGCATCATCGCCGAGACCGGTGCCGGGCAGCACGGCCTGGCCACCGCCGCGGTCTGCGCCAAACTGGGCCTGGACTGCACCGTCTACATGGGCGCGGTGGACATTAACCGGCAGCGGCCCAACGTGTACCAGATGGAGCTCTTCGGTGCGACGGTGGTGCCGGTGAGTTCCGGCACGCGAACCCTCAAGGATGCGGTAAACGAGGCGCTCCGCGACTGGGCCGCCAGCTACGATGATACCCATTACATTATCGGGTCCGCCCTCGGGCCGTCGCCGTATCCGGACATGGTGCGGGAGTTTCAGGCGGTGATCGGCCGGGAGGTGGAGGAGCAGCTTGCCACCCGCGGCCTCGAGGCGGACGCGCTGGTGGCGTGTGTTGGGGGCGGATCCAACGCGATCGGCTTTTTTGCACCCTTTATCGACCGGGAGTCCCCGCGGTTGGTGGGGGTTGAGGCGGGGGGCCGCGGGCTCCAGCGTGGCGATCACGCCGCCCGGCTCAACGGGTTGGGGCGCACCGGTATCATCCAGGGCTATAAGTCGCTCTTCCTCATGGATGAAGACGGGCAGGTTGAGGCGACCCATTCGGTGTCGGCGGGGTTGGATTACCCGGGAGTGGGGCCGCAACTGGCCGATCTCGGGGAACGGCGTCGGATCGAATTCCGTACCGCCACCGATGCGCAGGCGCTGGAGGCGCTTCAGTTTTTTGCCCGAAACGAGGGCATCGTCTTTGCCCTGGAATCGGCCCACGGTGGCTACCAGGCGATGGAGCTGGCCCGCTCTCTGCCGTCGGAGGCGGTGGTGGTGGTGAATATGAGTGGGCGGGGCGATAAGGATCTCTTTATCACCGCCCGGGAACTGACGCCGGCGCCGTGGCGGCAGTTTCTCCTCTCCGAGGCGGCGGCCATCGATCCGAGGGGCATCGACCCTGGTGCCGTAGCCCCGTCGGCGACCGATCCGGATCAACTCCCAGGAGGCGTACAATGAATGGACAAGTCGAGGCCAGCGGCGGGCAGGCCGCGCCGCGGACGATCATGGCCCACATGATTCCCTACTACCCCACCTACGATGCCAGTGTACGTGTGGCGCAGGCGCTCATTGACGGCGGTGCCGCATATTTGGAGGTCCAGTTTCCCTACAGCGATCCCACCGCAGATGGCCCGGCGATTCAGGCGGCGTGTGCCGGCGCGCTGGACCAGGGGTTTCGCATTGCCCGGGGGTGGGAGTTTGTGCGGTCAATTTCGGGGAGCGGCGGGTCCGGCCAGGGTGTCCGCCCGGGCGAAAGCCACAAGTCGGTGCCGATCTTCCTCATGAGCTACGCCGGCCTGGTCTACGCCTACGGAATCGACCGGTTCGTGGAGGATGCCGTGGCTGCCGGGGTTTCGGGGCTGATCGTTCCGGACCTGCCGGTAGACTCCGATGAGGGGCTCTTTGCGGCGGGGCGCCGCGCGGGACTCTCGGTGGTGCCGGTCATCTCCATGGGAGCAGAGGAAGCGCGGATCCGCCTCGTAGAGGAGGTGGGAGCCGAGTACGTGTACGCCTCCCTTCGTCGTGGTATCACCGGGTCTCACACGGAAATCGGTGAGGAGAACTCCGCTTTCGTGCAGCGCCTCACCGATAGCGGAGCTCGCGTGCTGGCAGGGTTCGGGATCGCCACCCCGGAGCAAGTATCAGCGGTGCTCAAACACGCCCACGCCGCGGTGGTGGGGTCTGCATTCGTGCGGGCGATCGCAGACGCTCCCGATGACCCGTACCCGGCGGTGCGTGCTTTGGCGGCGGAACTCTCGGGGACGCAGTGATCGGTATCGACCGGCGGGCATCGGTTGACCGGAGCGGTCGCCTTTCGTACTGTAGCACCATGGAATTTGAAGTAACGCAAGAGAATTTTGAAGAGAACGTGCTCAAGTCTGATGTGCCGGTGATCGTTGATTTCTGGGCTGAGTGGTGCACACCGTGCAAAATGGTTGAGCCGGTCTTGCACGACATCGCCGGTGAATACGAAGGGCGGATCGCGGTGGGGCGACTCAATGTGGATGAGCAGGCCGAGCTGGCCTCTCAGTACAGCATTGTGAGCATTCCGTCGCTCATTCTCTTCAAGAATGGGGAAGAAGTCACGCAGCACATCGGCGCCGCCCCCAAGGAGACGATTGTTCAGTTCTTCGAGAAGCATCTGGACTGACGAGCACGTGAGGTCGGCTTACGGCTCGTACACCTCTGATGTGTTTCGGTAGCCGGGAGTGGAACTGCTGGTGGGACCAATGTGCCAGTCCGCAGCGGTGTCCGTATCCAGCGGTTCCGGCTCACCTGGGAGACCGGGCGTTCGGTTGATCGATCGGGTGCCCGTGCTATCGTCCGGGTCGAGAAGATCTTCGGGAATCACCTGGGTACCGGAGATCTTCCACGCTCCCAGGGCTACCAGCTCCTCGAGATAATCCAGCTGAGATTGTAGTCCGAATCCTCGCAGGGGGTGGGACGCATCATATCGCTTCGATGTGTAGAGCAGCGCATCCAGCACCGGTCCGCCGGGGTACTCGGTGAGGCTCACCGCCCCCGTGGTGTTCGGAATGCCGTCGCCACCGGATACCCATACATCCCACGCCTCGGGATGGTGGTTTTGACCACCGCTTGCGGCGGGATCACCGTCGATTTCATCGATTTCTTCAGGATCTCCTTGCGGTTTGAAATGCACGATGATGTAGTCTCCGGCGGCAACCTCCATGCGGGGAAAGACATAGCGACTGTCCCAGTATGAGGGGCTTCCCTCGTAGAGGGTGAGGCCACCGAGGTTTCCCTCCTCGAGCGCTCGGAGCTCTACCCAGTCGGTGTGGTTCCCCGTTCCCTGGCAGACCACCTCGTTGATACGGATATCCGGCAGGCGGGCGTTCAGACCGTACACGGAGACCAACACCGACGAGATATTCCCGGAGCGGTCCTCCACTTGGGCATCGATCCAGTACAGCTCCCCTGGGTGCAGCGGCTCTCCCACCGTTACCCGTAACTCATCATCACGCCAGTGGGAATCGATGATCTCCCGCGGTGGATCCAACCGCGCTTCCCTGAGATCCACCGGTTTGTCGAAGACCAGAGCGAACTGCGAACCTCCTCGGGCGGCAACACTTGCCAGCACCGGCGGTGTCCAGTCTCCCTCGATCATGTCCGGCAATTCCGGTACGCCGGAGCAACCAGCGAACGTGAAACATACCATTCCGGAAACGATTAACCTCACCACTACACTGCGCCGCTTCATGTGCCCTCCTTCCCCTTAGACAGGCCCATGAAGCACCGTGCTTCGCGAAGCGGTTGCGATAGGCACGGTCGGCCACTATACTCCAACGCAGTGGAGGAATACGGTGTCAGATAATCCGCTGTTCGAGAAATACGGTCAGACGATTCGTGATGGATCCATCGTCTTTCAAGAGGGCGACGTGGGTGAGAAGATGTATATCATCCAGTCCGGGTATATCCGTATCACAAAGAATATCGATGGGCGGGAACACCTGCTGGCAGAACTCGGCAAGGGCGACTTCTTTGGAGAGATGGCGATCGTATCCAATATCAAACGGTCC
Organism: uncultured Spirochaeta sp.; assembly: GCA_964575075.1. Classification (GTDB taxonomy): domain Bacteria; phylum Spirochaetota; class Spirochaetia; order DSM-27196; family Alkalispirochaetaceae; genus Alkalispirochaeta. Next base: position 6,638 of record CAZNRF010000143.1, read on the forward strand.
GCCACAGCCACCGCATCTGGAACAGTGGAGATTCTTGCGTTTGATCGGCCCGGTTTTGAGAGCATGATCAGCAAGAACACGAAAATTGCGATGAGCGTGATCGACAAACTCTCCCAGCGGTTGCAGAATGCCAACGCCCAGATTCAACAGCTTCACCGGCGTAATGAGCGGAGCATGATCGCTCTCAATCTCTACAATCGCTTCATGCAGAAACAAACTGAGGACCCGGTTCTCACCCTGAACAGCACCGTCGAGGCGATCGCCTTGGAGCTGCAGTCACCACAGGATCTTATATCAGAGATCCTCTATGGGTTTGACAGCGCCGGAATCTGTCAAATTGAGGGAAACGCGATACGATTACGGGATACACAGCGGCTCGTTGCATTGGCCGCTGTGGAGGATGCATAAGGTATGTGTGGAATTATTGGATATTGCGGGCCGCGACCGGCGGCGCCGATATTGATCGAGGGTCTCAAACGGTTGGAGTATCGCGGATATGACTCAGCCGGCATAAATGTGGAGTTTGACGGAGCGTTTCAGCTCATCAAACGGGTGGGGAAGATCAACGATCTCCGCGCCCACGTTCCCGATGATCTGCCGGGTACCACCGGCATTGGCCACACACGATGGGCCACTCATGGCGAGGTCACCGATACAAACGCTCATCCCCATACCGACCCCAGCGGCACGGTGACGATTGTCCATAACGGAATTATTGAGAACTACCAGTCACTGAAGAATCGCCTAGAGGGTGAGGGGCACGTGTTCACCACCGAGACGGATTCGGAGGTTGTAGCTCATTTGATCGCGGACTCCTACATCGGAAATCTCGAGGATGCCGTCAAAGAGGCGGTTCGTCTCATTAAGGGGACCTATGGAATCGTGGCGATGCACGCTCATGAACCGGCCCACCTTGTAGGCGCCCGAAACGGCTCTCCCCTCGTGCTCGGTATCGGGGACGGGGAGATGTTTCTTGCCAGTGACGTGACCGCGATCATCGCTCACACCAAACAAGTGGTATATATTGAAGATGGTGAGGTGGTTTCGGTTACCGCCGACACATACCGCACCACCGACCTGCGCAACAACCCTGTGGAGAAGCAGGTTGACCACGTCGGGTGGGAGCTCGAGGAGATCGAGAAGGCGGGATTTCCGCACTTCATGGAGAAGGAGATCTTCGAGCAGCCGGAGTCGATCGCTCGGGCGATGAAAGGACGCATTGACGCTGAGTACGCCACGGGGCACTTGGGAGGCCTCAACCTCACCAATCGCGAGCTCCTCGACATCAACCGCATAAAAATTCTGGCCGCCGGAACCAGCTACCACGCCGGTATGGTCGCCTCCTATGTACTGGAGTCGCTGGCCCGCATTCCATCCAGTGCCGAGCTGGCCAGTGAGCTCCGGTACCGTAATCCAATCGTGGAGCGGAACAGCCTCTACTTCGCGATCAGTCAGTCCGGCGAGACCGCCGACACCCTCTACGCCATGCGTGAGGTACACCGGAAGGGAGGGCGCGTCCTCGGCATATGTAACGTGGTCG
>CAZNRF010000144.1:0-8130 GCA_964575075.1 uncultured Spirochaeta sp.
ACCGCGACGGTTGCGTAAATCAACAGGACCAGCCGTTCCCGGGCCGGCCTGGCGCCCAGTGAGAGCGAGACGCGGTCGTGCCGAGAGAGTACGTTCAAGCGCCAGCGACCCACGTAGCGGACGAACAGCGCTCCTAAGAACACCGGCAGAATGGGCATCAGGACGTCCCATCCCACGTTCCACAGGCCACCAAGCATCCAGAACGTGATCGTTGGTAACTGCTCCAGGGGGTCTGCAACGGATTTCACCACTCCCACCCCGGCGGAGAGCAGGGCCGAAACGGCGATGCCCGACAGTACCAGCCGCAAAATCCATCCGCCGAAGCGAAGACGTCGCGCGATTTGGTAGGCGGCGGTGAGCCCCACCAGCGCCCCCGCCGCGGCCCCCGCCTGAATGGCCCACGCACCGCCGTCGGTAAGAACGATCGTCACCGTTGCCCCAAGGGCGGCACCCTGGGCGACGCCGACAAGACCGGGCTCCACCAGCGGGTTCGCAAAAAGCATCTGCATCACCACGCCCGAAGCAGCCAAAGCCGCTCCCAGCAGAACCGCGGCGATTGTGCGGGGCACGCGTAACTCAACGAGTAAACGCAGCGCCAGCGGATCATCCAGGAGCCGGGGGATCGGCATAAATCCCGGCTCCGGGTATCGACCCAGCAACAACGACGCTCCCGTCACTACCGGAACCACCACGGCCAGGATCACGAACCGGCGTCGCCTCACCGCGGCGGCATCGGTCAATTCACGTCCCCCGTGAGAACGGGCTCAATCACCGTTTCATACTCGGTATCGTTCATGTCGTATACCTGACGATAGAATTCACGAAGGTGTGCGTCCATATCCGTGTCGGAGAACAGATCGGGATGCAACGTCCGCGCGATCCATTGCAGTCCCAGGATCCAGCGCGTATCAGGCTGATCCCAACTGTAGAAGTCCATGGGAAACGCATGAAAGCGGTTTTCCCGCACGGCGAACAGTTCCTGCCAACGGGGCTGTGCAGCGAGGTCGTCGCGAATCTCCGGGGCATCACCGTCGTAGGAAACGAGCATGATTTCATCGGGATCCCACGCCGCGATCTGCTCGAACGATACCGTTTCCCACCCGCTCTGTGCCGCGGACCGCCATACCGGGGAGCCGCCGGCGCGCTCCACCAACTCCGTCTGAATCCACTCAGTCGGCGGAACCTGAAACGATACGTTTCCATCACTGCGGCGGTAGTATATCAGAAGGGTCGCGGGACGACGCCGCTCGGGAACGAGCCGCGTTTGGGATTCCACCGCCGTCACCTGCCGGCTATACCACTGCGTGAGTTCCCGTGCGCGGTCCGGTTCGTTCAGGACGGTGCCCAGCAGCGAAATATCGCGCTGATACTGCTCGGGAGTTTCCAGCTCCACATAGATCACCGGAATTCCAAGTTCTTCCACCCGGGCTCCCACCGCCTCGCGCATGAACGTTTTCATGATGACCAGGTCAGGATTCTCAGCGGCGATTTGCTCAGGTCCCACGTTGCGTGCCAGAACCGTCTTGTCCCCGTAGTCGGGATCGATAGCGGGCAGAAAGTTACCGCGGCCCTGGCTGATCCGGCCGATTCCCACCAACCGGTCCGGGGCGGTTTCGAACGCGTAGAGAACGTCGGCGATCATCAGAACCGCACGACCGGCGGTAACAATTCTCTGGGGCGATTCCGGCACGGTAACCTCCCGGCCGAGAGCATCCGTGACGGTTCGCTCGGAGGCGGGTTGGTCGGAGACCGCAGGTTCCGCCACTCCCGTTGCGAAGAGCGATATCGGCAGTGATACAGATAGGTATATGAGAATGATCCAACAAGTTGCGTAATTGTATTTCATCGTATCGGTATTGTGAATTTACCGTGCCCCTTCGGTCAATCGTTGGACCGGTGCGTTTTGCTTGCTTCTTGACAACTCCGGCCACCGGCCTGACAATGAGCGTGTTATATTCCCTATTCTAATCTCGTAGTACCGGGCTCTCCCGAATGCTTCCTCACTGAGGAAGTGCGGTATACGTGTCCGGTTGGTGCGGGACGGAGGCGATGGCCCATGCTGCATGATTTTTCGTAGCACGCTCCGGGGTCGCTGGCGGACGCACTATCTTTTCTCAACGAACACGGTGCAGAGTCCGCCGTGTTTTCCGGCGGAACCGACCTCTTTGTCACGATACGGGCGGGCATTTCGATGCCCCAACACGTAGTAGACCTGAAAGGAATCGACGAGCTCCACGTCCTATCCTGGAGCGATACGGAGGGACTGTCCATCGGGGCCTGCGTCACGGTGAACGATTTAGTTGAATCCTCGATCGTTCGTGAGAAGTTTCCGGTACTCCACGCGGCGGGTAGTGAGCTTGCCACGTTTCAACTGCGGAATCGAGCTACCGTGATCGGTAACATCGTCACGGCGAGCCCCTGTGGTGATATGTCCATCCCGCTCCTTGTCAACGGTGGACAGGTGGTGCTGAGTAGCGCCGCCGGTGAGCGGCGGATGCCCTTGGGCGAGTTCATAACCGGGGTCAAACGAACGCTGATTCGCCCTGAAGAGATCGTTTCCCGGATTATCGTCCCGACCGACTGGGCGGGGGCGGCCGGAGGCTATGAGAAACTGAAGCGCATAAAGGGGCACGACCTCGGCGTTGTGGCGGTGGCGATGATTAAAAGCGCCGCCGGGATTCGGGTGGCGGTAAGCTCGGCGGCGCCGACCCCGCTGCTTCTGCCGGACTTTCCGGTCACGGCAACAACGGAAGAGATTCAGAAAACGGCACAGGAGATGATCAAGCCGATCGATGACGTTCGAGCGACGGCTGAGTATCGGGCGTATATGGTCAATGTCTATATCCGCCGCCTGATGAAATCCCTGGAGGATAACGCATGAAAACGGTTCATTTTACGATAAATGGTGAGGCCTATCGGCGGGAGGTAGCAGAGCACAAGACGCTGTTACACTTCCTCCGGGAGGATCTGGGCTACACCGGAACGAAAGAAGGGTGCGGCGCCGGTGAGTGTGGTGCATGCACGATCATTCTCAACGGGAAAGCCGTAAACTCCTGTCTGGTGCTGGCCGCTGAAGCGGATGGTTCGGTCATTGAGACGATTGAGGGCGAAGCGTCCGGCAACACCCTGAGCGAGATTCAGCAGGCATTCGACCGCAACCATGCGGTGCAGTGCGGTTATTGTACGGCGGGAATGGTAATGACGGTGAAGGATCTTCTCCGGCGGAACGCGCATCCCACCCGACCGGAAGTTATCGAGGGCATCGAAGGAAATTTCTGCCGGTGCACCGGTTACGAACAGATCATTGAAGCGGTTCTCGACGCCGCGGAGCACGGCGCGGCGGAGGAGATCTCCGCACGGGACGCCGGCGAGACGAAGGAGGCCTCCGATGCTTGAGACCGTACCGGCTTCAGACCTGAAATCAGTGGGGCAAAAGACGCGTCGAATCGATTCCGTAGAGAAGCTGACCGGTGAGGCAACCTATGTCAGTGACATGGTGCTACCGGGAATGCTCTACGCTCGCGTCAAGACGAGCCCGCACGCGCGAGCGCGGATCGTGTCGATCGATACGTCCAAGGCAGAAGCGATCGAGGGCGTCCGGGCCGTCATCACCGGTCACGATATCGGGTACAAACTCGGGCTGTACGTGGTGGACAAGGATATCCTCGCCCGCAACGAGGTGCGCCACTTTGGCGAGGGTGTGGCCGCTGTAGCTGCCGACACGCTGGAGATCGCCCAAAAAGCGGTGGAGGCGATCCAGGTGGAATACGAAGAACTGGAACCGGTGCTCCACCCGAAGGATGCCGTAAAAGATGATGCGCCGTTGGTGCATCCGGATCTTGGAAACTATTCCTACATGGAAGCCGCCTTTACTCCAAAACCCGGCACCAATATTGCCAACCATACCAAGCTGCGCAAAGGTGATGTGGAAAAAGGATTCGCAGAAAGCGAGTGGATCGTTGAGCGGGAATACACCAATCCTTCGGTCCAACACGTTCCCATGGAAACCCATGTGGCGATCGTCCAATGGGGTAAGAATGACCAGGTGCACATCTGGTCCAGTGCCCAGTCTCCCTACACGCTGCGCAACCTCTTTGCCGTAGCCTTTGAGCTACCGCACCGGAATATCCGAGTCGAAGTACCTTACGTTGGCGGCGGCTTCGGAGGTAAAGCGGGAATCGGCATCGAGCCGCTGGTGGCGCTGCTCAGCCAGGCCGCAAAAGGGCGCCCGGTGAAGCTCACCGCCACCCGGGAGGAGGAGTTTAGCCTTCTTCCGTGTCGGAGCCAGCTTACCTACCAGATAAGAACGGGGATCTCCAAGGAGGGCAAGATCCTCGCTCAGGAGATGACGATGTACTGGGACTCCGGGGCGTACGCGGACTACGCGGTAAACGTAACGCGCGCTTCGGGGTATAGCGCCGGCGGACCGTACGAGATTCCCAACGCCACGGTGGACGCCTACACTATCTATACGAATAAACCCTTCGGTACGGCGTACCGCGGATTCGGGCACGTGGAGTTTTTCTGGGGCCTTGAACGGCACATGGACCTGGTGGCGAAGGCGATCGGTATGGATCCCCTCGAGTTTCGCCTCAAGAATACGCTGAAGCCCGGGGCGACCACACTGACCGGGGAGAAGATCACCGAACATACCGGCAATATCACCGCCTGTCTGGAGAAAGCGGCGGAGATGATCGATTACGGCTCGGTGACGGATGCTGAAAAGGCGAAAGCTGCGGCGCAGGGCAAGAAGATCGGAAAATCGGTGGTCGGTCTGCACAAAGCTCCGGCGATGCCGCCGTTCACCGCCACCACGGTCATTCTCAAGATGAACGAAGACGCTACGGTTACCGCCAACCTGACCCTCACGGACTATGGCCAGGGCACGTATACCGCCGTTGCGCAGATGATCGCCGAGCGGTTGCGGATGCCGATGGATCGCGTGAAAGTGGCGTTTGAGTCGGATACGGATCGTGATCCGTATGACTGGCAGACGGTCGCCTCCAAGGGGCTGCTGCTGAGCGGTAACGCAGCGATTCTCGCCGCCGATGATCTGCTTGCCACCGCCTACGCGGACGCGGCGCAGGTCCTGCGGGCTCATGAGCGAGATCTGGACCACGATGCCGACGGTATTTTCCTGCGGCACCACCCAGACCATAAGGTCGGCTGGAGACAGCTGGCCATCGGGTACGCCTACCCCAACGGAAACGGCATCGGCGGTCCCCTCGTGGGCGTTGGCCGCTACATCGCCCAGGGTCTGACCCATCTCAACAAAGAGACCGGGGAGGGGAGTCCCGCGCTGGACTGGACCTACGGCGCCCACGGTATGATCGTGGCGGTTGATCCGGAGACCGGTGAGTACGATGTACTCAAGGTAGCCTCCGTGTTTGACGCGGGGCGAGTGATCAATCCCGACGCGTTTCGCGGCCAGGCGATCGGCGGTATGATTCAGGGGCTTGGTACCGCTACCGTAGAAGGCTATATCTACGATAAGAAGGGGCACCTGCTGAATCCCAGTTTCACGGACAACAAGATTCCCACGGCAAAGGATATTCCGATGGAGATCGAGATCTACGGCGTAGAGACCCCCCAAGTGGACGGACCGTACGGCGCCCGAGGCATCGCCGAGCACAGCATGATTGCGGTGGCAGCGGCGCTGGGTAACGCGATCCAGCACGCCACCGGAGCCGAGGTGACTCACATGCCGTTGCGGCAGGAGGATGTGTGGCGCGCGCTGAACCGGAAGGTTGCCATCGACAACTGGATTACCAAGAGTCCGATCGGTAGCTGCAAGTCGGCAGTAGAGCTCCAGAAGTATACGTGCGACTGAGCGAGAGGTGTGAGAGCCAAAGCATGTTGACGGCAATCGCCGCCTTGGAAGGGGGCATGGCATGAATTTCCCCGGCATTCGACCCGGTATGTCGATTACGATTCGCCGCACGGTGGGAGATGATGAAACCCACGGGAATCACCTTCCCGACGAAATGGAGAAACTCCTTTCCTCACCGGGACTCGTCTCCCTCATGATCGAGGCGTCGGTACGCATGATCGATCCGCAGCTTCCCGATGGGTTTCTCTCCGTAGGGAAGGGGTCTGAAGTGGTTCACGAGCATCCCACCGTGGTCGGCTCCACCGTGGCGGTGATGGTGAAGATCGCCGCCTTCGATGGATATCACATTACCATCGAGATGGAGGCGTCCGACGAGGTGGGAGTGTGCGGTCGAGGCACGCACACGCGGTCGATCGTAAACAAGCGCTGGCTCGATTTAAAAATCGCTCGCCGGCTGGCGAACGTGTAGCAGCGTCCGCTCCGTGGATTGCATCATTCCCGCCGCCGGGGCATCCCGGCGGATGGGGATTCCCAAACAGACGGTGCTCTTTGAAGGCCGGCCGCTTCTCACCGTAGCGGTGGAGCAGGCACTGACGGTGTGTTCACGTTGTATCGTGGTCACCGGCTTCAACCGCGAGCAGGCACAGGTAGCCATTCCCAAGCGGCCGGAGGTGGAAGAGGTGTACAATCCTCACCACCAGGACGGCATGATCTCTTCAATTGCGCGGGGTGCAGTGCATGTGCGTTCCTCCTGGTTTTTCGTAGCGCCGGGAGATATGCCTCGGTTATCGCCGAGTATCTTTGCCACTCTCGCAGAAGCGGCACGGACCGCTGATCCGGACCGCGGGCCTGCGGCGTTTTTCCCTCTATACGGCGGACGGCGAGGCCATCCGGTGCTCATCTCCCGGCGCGTGATTTCGGAGCTGCACGCAAGGGCCAAAGACTACCAATCAATGCGGGAATTTTTGAGCCGGTATGAATCGAGAGACATCGTTGTCTCTGACCCGGGGATCGTGGTGGATATCGATACGCCGGAGGATCTCAGTTCAGCTGAAGATGCCGTCGGGAAACGGCACGAACAGCACGAATCGGAATAGACCGTAGAAGAAACCCAGGGAGATCAGAGCTATCACGATCGCGCGGATCGTTCCGTGATGCCCGCGAAACGTGATCAGGCCCATAAGGATCACGCCCACCGCACCGGCTGCCAGCATCCCGATCAGCGGCACCAGGGCAGTCCAGACCACCAACGCGCCCATCAGCGTTCCCGACCGGCGGTGACGAGTTCCGGAATCACCGCCGGCCATCTGAATCACCGGTCCGTGTCCGATGATCGTCAGGACGGCGAGAGTCAGGGCGGCGACAAATACGATGCCCGCTACAACCTGCGGAAAGATGCGACTCAGGGGACGAAACGCTCCCGCTTCAAAGAACCAGTAAGCCGACACCAGCAGAACCAACACGGAGGAGATAAGATTTCGAGTTCGAACCGTCATACCGAATCCTCCGGTTGCTCCCGTTTGAGCTGCTTTACCGCTTTGAGGGTACCGCCTTTGCCGTGCCGTTCTCGGTACTGAACGATAATCGGTGCGGCGATCGATACCACCGTCAAAACAATGAGAATGAGTGATATCGGGCGGGCAAAAAAGACGGAAACCAGTGAGCCCCGCGCCCGTCCCATCAGAATCGATTGGGTGAGTCCCTGTTCGGCAATGGGTCCGAGAATGAGCCCGAGGACGATCGGCCCCGGCATGAAGCCCGCTTTCCGAAGTGCGTGGGCAGCCAGGCCGACGGCGACCATCGTGTAGATATCAGCGATGTTGTTGTAGATCGAGTAGGATCCTACCATCGACAGAAAAATGATGAGCGGAGCCATCGTCTGCACCCTGACTCGCTGCATGAGCCGCGCGACGGCACGACCTAGCAGGATACCCAAGGGGAGCATGGCCACGTTCGCGATGATCAGCGAGAAGAGGAAGGCGTAGGTAATGGTACCATGAGCGGTGAAGAGTTCCGCTCCGGGACGCATTCCTTGCAAGAGGAGCGCGCCGAAGAGTACCGCTGCCGGAGGAGCCCCCGGAACACCCAACGTAAGCATCGGGATCAGCGCCCCCGAGACGGAGGCGTTATTCGCACTCTCCGAAGCGGCCACTCCTTCAATCGAGCCCTTGCCGAAGGCCCCCTTGTTCTTGCTGGTCCGAATCGCTTCGTTGTAACTCACCAGGCCGGCGATGTTGCCTCCGGCGCCGGGAATGATCCCGATAAATGTGCCCAGGATGGACGATCGAATCATAAGCCAC
>CAZNRF010000145.1:0-8043 GCA_964575075.1 uncultured Spirochaeta sp.
CGGCGGGCCTCAGGCGGCGGTTTTCAACACTTCGCCGCAGCGCCGGAGCGTCCGCCGGCCGCGCAATGGCTTTTTCGGTAGGGGCCGTAGGGGTGGGTCCCCCCCCCCACGCCTTGCCCCGCAGGACGACCCCCGCCTGCCCGAACGCCCCCGCCCGGACGACCAAAAAGCGCGTAACCTCCACCGCCCCCCGGGCCCCGGGAGGCGCCCGGCGGCGCGGCCGTCCCGGGCGGCCGGTAAACGCCGCAATGGGGGGGCAGGTGCTGGTGGGCACTACCGGTCCCGCAACCGATCGCGCCTCGGGGGAGGCGGGCCTGAGGGCAGGCATCAACGCCATCGACCGCCCGCCGGAACGGCAGGGCCATACCGTGCCCTGGGCGGAGGAGGAGTTCCGGCGCACCGGCGCGCTCCCCGCCACCGGACAGACCTGGACCGCCCATTGGGACGAGGCGCTGGCTTCCGCCGTCCATCGCGGGTTTGCCCTGGCCCCCGGCGCCTCGCGGTCGGTCACGTACACCATGACCTTCGACCTGCCGATCGTTGAGTTCGGTGAAGGGCGTCGGTGGTATCGGAAGCACACCGCCCACTTCGGCACCTCCGGCCGGAACGCCCGCGAGATCGCCACCATCGCAGAGCAGAACCACCGTCGGTGGCGGGAGGAGATCGCCCAGTTCCACCAGACGGTTCTGGACGGCACCTCGGGCCCGGCTGCAGCTATGATCAATGAACTCTCCTTCATCACCGGCGGCGGGGCGGTCTGGGTGGATCGTTGGGCGCGAGAGCTCGATGAGGACACGCTGCCTGAACCGCGCTTGGGCCCCGGCGAACACGCCGGCCTCCTCGAGGGCTACGACATCGGCTACTACTATTACAACACCACCGACCTGTGGACCTACGCGTGGTACGCGGTGGCGCGATGGTGGCCGGAGTTCGCCCGGGCCGTCTTTGACGACCTCCTCAAAACGATTCCCATGGAGATGCCGGAGGAGCGGATCTACTACCGCACCGAGGAGCGCGCACCGCTCCTCATCGCCGGCAAGCTCCCCCACGACGTGGGCGCGGTCATGGAAGACCCCTGGCACGCCCTCAACGGCTACCAGAACCGCGACGACTCCAACCTCTGGAAGGACCACAATCCGGCGTTTATCGTGAGCTATCAGCTGTTCCTGCAGACCGCCGCGGGGCAGACCGGCGGGGCGGACAACGCCCCCCTCTCCCCGGAGGCGTGGCAGATCATGCAGACCGCCGGCGAGTTCATCTTGGCCCGCACCTCCCCCGCGAGCGGCATTCCCGTGCACGACGAGTTCGGCGACAGCACCTGGGACAACCTCGGGATTCGCGGCCGCGGGTCCTACAGCGGATCGGTCACCCTGGCAGCCCTCTCGGTGCTGGCGAAATGGGGAGACGAATTTGGAAGAAAACAGTTCTCTGCGGAGTGTCGCGCGCGAGTACAAACCGGCACCCGGGAGTACGTGAAGCGGCTGTGGACCGGCGAGTACTTTCGCCTCTGCGATGAAGGCCGCTACACCGAGTCCCTCACCGCCGATGCGCTCATCGGCTTTTTCCTAGCCGACCTCGCCGGGTTTCCCGAACTTTCCGAGGCGATCGGGCGAGAGCGCATCGCCTCCCACCTGGACGCGGTGGTGAGCTACAACCACCTCCAGTATCACCCCGGCACCGTCGGCCCCCTGTTGGTGGCGGCCCCGGACCGCACTCAGTACCAGGGCGACGGCGGCGACGAACTGCAGGTGAACGAGGTATTGGTCGGCTCCGCCTGGATCGCCGTGGCGATGCTCCACCATTACGGCAGGCACGCCGAGGCCCGTCAGATGAGTGAAGCGCTGAGCGCCACGCTCCACGGAAACGGGGGCCGCGCACTGCAGTTCCGTACCCCCGCCGCCCTGGACGGCGAGGGCCGGTTTCGCGCCCCACTCAACATGCGTCCCCTGTCCATCTGGTTTCTCGACCTGGTCCGCACCCGGTAGCCGGGTAGCAGTGTAGCGGGATAGCAGTGTACCGGTGCAGCGGTCACCGTGGCCCGCGGGCACCCGCTCAGTTCACCCTTTACGGCGCTCCCAACCGCGTGTACTATGAGCGTACAGGAATAATTAGTTTCTGAAAATAAATAATGAAACATGAGAAGGAAGGCGAGCATATGGCGATCGATGTACATCAGGTGGCTCGAGAAACGGGCATCATCCAAGACCCCCAGGTGGGATTGCTCATTATGGGGCGCAAACGGGCCGGGTTTGACCCGGAATGGGGCGAGGCGACCAAACAGCGCATCATCGCCACCCTCAAAGCGCTCCCCTATCCGCTCACCATTCCCTCGCAGAACATCGCCGATGAGCAGGCGCTCCGGGAGGCGGTGGAACAGTGCCGCATCGCGGATGTAACGGTGCTGGTAGTGGTACAGCCCACCATCTCCGACGGCCGCCTGGCACCGCTGCTCTCGCGGTTGTGGTCCGGGCCGCTTTTGATGTGGGCCACACCGGAAAAGCCCACCGGTCGCATGATCAGCGCCAACTCTCTGGTGGGAACGCACGTCATGAGCGCCACCCTACGGCAGTTGGGCCACCCCCTGGAGATCGTCTACGGAGACCCGGAAGACGCGGAGATCGTCTACCAGGTGGACCGCGCCGTCCGCACGATCCACGCCGCCGACAGCGTGGAGAATCGCGTTCTCGGCCTCATCGGCAATCACGCCCCGGGATTCGTGGACTTCCACGCCGACCCGGTCTTTTTGAGCGACGCCCTCGGCTCCCAGCTCTACCACATGAGCTCAGTGGAGCTCATCCAGCGAGTGCGCTCATACAGTGACGCCGACATCGCCGACGAGCTCGCGGCGTTCACCGCCATGAACCTGCCCTGGTCCGCAGACGCCGAGGAGGCGGGCGTCGGAACGAGCACGGCCGCCGGTGCCACCGCCACCAGCGAGGAGCTTGCCATGCAGGCGCGATACTACCGCGCCTTCCGCGAGTTCTTTGCCGAAAACAACCTCGACAGCCTGGCGTTCCGCTGCTGGCCCGACCTCCCCAGTGAGCTCGGCCATTGGCCCTACCTCGCCCTGGCGCGGCTGGTCTCGGAAGGGTTTCCCATCGCCATGGAAGGTGATGTGGACGGGGCGCTCTGCAGCCGCATCGCCGAGAGCGCCGGGATAGGTCCGGTGTACCTCTCCGACTGGCTGCAGCACGACCAGGAGACGATTACGATCTGGCACACCGGCGCCGCTCCCTTTCAGTTGTGCCGGCCGGACTCTCTGGAACTGTCCGTACAGTTCAACAACAAGCGCCCCACCGTGGTGCAATCGGTCATCCGCGAGGACATGGACGCCACCCTCTTCAGGATCTGGCGCTTCGACGGCGAATACCACATGAGCGTGCTCGAAGGCACAACCGTTGCCCCGGATCGGGAGCTCATGGCCACCAACGGCGTCTTCCACACCGACCGCGTGGACGTCCGCGACTGGTTCGAAGCGCAGGTACAGCGCGGCATGCCCCACCACGTCTGCATCGTCGAGGGCCACCACGGCGAACTCCTCAGCCGCATCGGCCGCCTGATGGACGCGGTGGTGGGTTAGGCCGGAGCACATTGAGCACCACCCGCGGGCCCGCACCGGCGCCACGCGTTGACCACGCCCGAGAGCCCGGCCCCAACCACTCCCGGCGCGCGGCGGCCCAGCTCACCAGCTCACCAGCGGGAGCCCGCCATGTAGGGGCCGTTTAGTTTTAGCCGGTTCGGGCCAATCGGCGGCGTTTCCGAAGTCGAAGAGACCGGCAACACCCCGTCCCGGGTAAGCTCCGCCACTTTGAGGTTCGGGATCTGCGCGTACCGCCCCACCTCCGTGGCAAGAACCGTCATGCCCGTTGCCAGCGCCGTAGCCGCGACGAGCGCCTCCTCCGGGTACAGCCCGATCGAGCGCTGAGAGAGGTACCCGAACAGCTCCATCAGCGTCAGCGCGCGGTGCGTGACGGAGGAATCCAGGTTCAGGCGCTGCACGTTGAAGTGATCGAGAAATTTCTCCAACGCCACCGAATACCGTCGCAAGTACCGATTGCTGATCAGCTGCATATGCGTGAACGCCGAGATAGCCAAGGAATCCGCAGTACTCAACGCCGCCAGCGCCTCTTCGTCGCCCATGTGGTACCGAACCACCGCCGACTCCGTAAGCAAATAGCCGGAGTCCGGCGCAGCACAGCGAACCATACGTTCATGACGACGGGGTAACGTAACCTGACGAGTTTCCCCTCTCGGACATATCGCGAAAAGCGGTTTCCCCGTGGGCCCCTCACCCGGGCGGGGCGGCAGAACCGGTGACGTGGTGGTAGCTTGCAAAGAATCGGTACCACCCGAAGATGCTGCACTCCTCTGCTCGGTTCCCGGATCCTTTCGGTGCCCGGCCGGTTCCCACGTCTCCACATCCAGCAAATCGGGCGCCCACGTGGCGACGTCCCGATAGTGGTCTTCCCGGAGATTACCCGGGAGCCGCTCCCACATCTCACGCGCAGGAATCAACACCCCCCACAACGCACCGTAGAAGGTGATCTGCACGTGCACCCCCCGCCGCACCGCATGGTGCACATGCTGCAGATCCCGCCGCAGTTGTTTCGTCGTAATCGTCATACTACCGAATACTGGCTTCAGCACCACCGTGCTTGTTGAATACTCCAACTCGCCCGCTGAATTCCACCAGCGGGACAGCGGGACAGCGGGACAGCGGGACAGCGGGACAGCGGGACAGACCAGCATCAGCCGAACCGTAGAATTGTGCAAACAAATTGTGTTGCCCGGACGCTGGGGGTGTGCACTTTTTGTTTGCACTTTTCTAAGGGGGGTATTTTGGTGTTCTCGTCGGGGCTGGCTGGAGCCGGTTTATGCTTGCCTGCTGTGGCTTGCCTGCTGTGGCTTGCCTGCTGGGACTTGCCGGATCGGGCCGGCGCTATTCGCGGGCGCCGGTGAAGAAGCGGCGAAAGACGATGTCGGTGGCGCCGTAGCACGCTTTGATCGGGTCGTAGACGGTAGGGATGATCGTGCGCTCCGGGAGGACGCTGCGGACCGCGTCGCCGAGGACCTGGGACAGGAGGGGGAAACGCGTCACCAGGAGGATCGCTTCGGGGTGGAACAGGTGGTGGAGATTACGAACCGCGGTACCCACGGCGAGACATTCGCGGTATAGCGCGCTGGAGACTTCCACGGGGCTGAGTTTCTCTTCGGCATCTTCCCACCCGGTCACGGCGTAATGCTTCTGAAGGCGCTCCAGCATGGGCCGTTCCGCCACGGTTTGCTCCAAGGTGTCGGCATCCTGGGCGACCCCTTCCACCGATTCCGGCGAGAGTGTCATGCGCCCCACCTCCAGGGCGGTGGCGGTCCCGTTCAGAAAGATGTCGCCGTGGGTGATGAGTGCCGCCCCGACGCCGCTGCGAACCAGCACGGTGAGCAAGCTATCCACTTCGAGCGCGTCACCGTAGTGATAGGCGCCGGCGGCGATCACCGAGGTGTTGTTGTGCACGTACACCGGCATGGAAAACCGCGCTTCAAAGTGGTCTCGCAGAGAGTACCCATTGAGTCCCTCGATCCGCCGGTAGTCGATTACTTTCCCGGTAGCGGTATCCACTACCCCCGGCGCCGCCAGTCCGATACCGAGCACGGCCTGGGGATTGACGGCACTTTCGGAAATGGCGGCTGCGATGAGCTCCTCCACCGCCAGCAGCACCGCGTCGCGATCGTCGGAGCGACTCAATTCGATGCTGCGGTGATGAATCACTTCATTGGCAAAGTTAACCACGATTACGGCCGCCGCCAGCCGGGAGAAGTCCACGCCGATCGCGTACGCACTGGAGGGCTCCACGCAGTACAGGTTGGGCCGCCGACCTTTTCGTTCTCCGGATCCGGTGGCCGGGGACCCGGCGGCACTGTCTGAGCACGACTGAATGAAACCTTCCTCTTCCAGCTTCGTGAAGATCCGAAACACGGTGGGTGCTTTGAGTCCGGTCTGTTGCACCACCGCGGACTGTGAGGCGTAGCCCTGTTGAAATATCAGACTGAGGACGAGGTTTTCGTTGCTGGCCCGCACGTCGCGGCTTCGTAGTGGCTTGTGCATAGTTAGTTACTGAAAAAAACGTTGCCCGGGTGAAGTATGACAAGGGCGAGGGAAATTGGCAAGGAACATGGGGCCGCGGCCGGCGGTCCGAGCCCGGGGAAGGAAGTGGCGCGGTTACGGCGTGACGGCACTTTACAGCGAGAATAACTCATGCTAATCTTGGTTTATTACTTTCAGAAAGAAATAAAGGAGTCAACATGAACAGTTCCGAATTGCGCGATCTGAAACAGAAAGCGATCGATATTCGGCGACTCACGATTGATGAGATAGCCCATCTGGGAATCGGCCACGTGGGTGGGTCGGTTTCGATCATTGAAATCCTGACGATCCTCTACTACCGCCACCTGCGGAATAACCCCACCAACCCCAAAGATCCGATGCGGGACAAGTTTGTCATGTCCAAGGGACACGCCGGCCCGGCGCTTTACGCCGTCTTGGCGGACCGCGGCTTTTTCCCCCGGGACATGCTGCACACCCTCAACCAGGGCGGCACCACCCTACCGAGCCACTGCGACATGAACCGTACCCCCGGCATCGACATGACCACCGGATCCCTGGGGCAGGGCCTCTCGGCGGCGGTGGGAATCGCCCTGGGTCACCGCATTCAGACGCTCCCGGGCCGCGTCTTCAGCCTGATCGGCGACGGCGACACCAACGAAGGGCAGACGTGGGAAGCGGCGATGTCGGCGGCGATGTTCGGCCTCTCCAATCTGATCGCCTTCACCGACTACAACAAGATGCAAATCGACGGTCACATCGATGACATCATGAAGACCGATCATCTTGCCGACCGCTGGACCGCCTTCGGGTGGTACACGCAACAGGTTGATGGACACGATTTCGAAGCCCTCGACGCGGCGGTACTGTCGGCAATGGAAGAGAAGAGTCGACCGTCCATGATTATCGCCGACACGATCAAAGGCAAAGGCGTCTCCTTCTGCGAAGGCGATTTCAAGAATCACAACATGCCGATCACCGCCGAACAGGCGAACGAAGCGTTTGCCGCACTGAAAAAGGAAGAGGAGGCCCTGGTATGAACTACGTCATCAATCGCTCCGAGACAACCGACGGGGTAGAGATGCGGGCGGTCTACGGACAGCTCCTCTCGGAAATGGCCACCAAAGACGAGCGCATCGCCGTACTTGATGCCGACTTGATGCGCGCCAACGGCACCTTCGACTTCAAGGACCAATTCAAAGATCGCTGGATCGACGTGGGCGTGGCCGAGGCTAACATGGTGGGAATCGCCGCGGGCCTGAGCACCACCGGAATGATTCCCTTCCCCGCAACGTTTACCTGTTTCGCCGCGCGGCGAACGTTCGACCAGTTCTTTATCTCCGCCAACTACGCCAAGCAGAACGTGAAGCTCACCGGTACCGATCCCGGCGTATCGGCGGCGTTCAACGGCGGAACTCACATGTCCTTTGAGGATATGGGCCTGATGCGCACCATTCCCGGTATCTATATCTGTGAGCCCAGCGATCCGGTGAGCCTGCGCAAACTGATGCCGCAGATCACCTACCGCCAGGGTTCGAGCTATCTCCGGTTGCACCGCAAAGCGATCACCCCGATTTACGGCGATTCGGAAGAGTTTGAGCTGGGCAAGGGCAAAGTGATCACCGAGGGCACGGACCTCACCATTATCGCCACCGGTGCGATTATGGTGGCCGAGGCGCTCGCCGCCGCCGCCACGCTCGAGGGCCACGGGGTGCACGCCACCGTTGTCGATATGCACACGGTAAAGCCGATCGACGAAGCGTTAGTCATCGACCTGGCCCACAAAACCGGCGCAATTCCCACCGCCGAAAACCCCCAGGTCCGCAACGGCCTCGGGAGCGCCGTGGCGGAGGTCCTCACCGAGCACGCCCCCGTCTACCAGAGCCGCGTCGGCATCCAGGATGAGTTCGGCGAAGTGGGAACGCAGGAATACCTGCAGAAACGCT
>CAZNRF010000146.1:0-3577 GCA_964575075.1 uncultured Spirochaeta sp.
AGGGAGGTCTTCAATCTGGAGGCGTTTTCCTATCCCGAGGCGCACCACTATCCCAACGGTGGTGGCGGTGGCGGCAGTATTCGCCAGTTCAACAGGAACGGACTGGTAGGCTCAATCGCCGACGTCGACGGGCTGAAAACGGGCTTCATTGAAGAGAGCGGTTACAATATCGCGGTGACCGCAGACAGGAACGGCCGCCGGCTCATCGCCGTTATTCTTGGGGTGCCCGGGGCCACCCACAGCCAGGGAGGCGCCCGCCGGGAGGATGACGCACAAGAACTGCTGGAATGGGGATTCGCCCGCTACGAGAACACGACGCTTGAAGTGCCAACGGCGAACCCGATAACGGTGTGGGGTGGGGACCGCCGGAGCGTAGTTCCCAGTGCCGATTCGTCCTCGGTCATCACCATTCCTCGCGGCCGGGCCTCGGCGATTTCCGGGACGATCGAGCAGAGGGTCAACGTGTGGGCGCCGCTTCCGGAGAACAGTACCGTGGGAACGATTCGCTACACCCTCGACGATACGGTCATTCGGGAAGTGGCGCTCACGGTGGACACGGAAGTTGCGGAAGGAAGCTGGTTCCGCCGCGCGTTTGATCGAATCCGTTGGTGGCTGCATGGTCTCTTCGGGGCCGAACCTCCGGCGTAGTCAGTTTTCGAGGGTGCTGGTTATCCGGCTTTCGCTCAGTACTCCCCGAACACCAAACAGCGAATCCGCTCGCTGTTGCCTGAGCCATCCGGCAAGGGTGGTTTGAAACTCGTCCACCGCCTGCGTTGCCGCATTGGGATCATCACCGGGAACCGGGAGCACCCCGACGGTAGCGCCGGCCAGTATCGCTTCCGCCATAGCGTGAGGACGGTCAGAGGGAAGCTGCAGACCCAAATGGGGGTTCACCCGCCGGTACAAGGAGCGACACGCCCTGAGTTGCACGTGGAACGCTGCTTCCCGGGCCGAGCCGGTTGCGTTATCAACGGTGATGGAGGGCGCGGACAGATCAAACGTACCCACGCCGTTGAGGGGGCGGATCGTAACGGCGGCGGCATCGCTCTCGCCGAGGGCCTGTACGAACGTGATCAGGCCATATGCGTCCGCGGGAATTCGCACCAGCACCGGTATGTCGATCCGTCCAGCCACTGAGGCCGTGATACGAAGTACCGATTTCTCGATCGCATCGGACCGTTGGGTTCGCGCGAGGGACTCAATCGGCGGTCGGATCTCCACCGCGGTAGCGCCGGCCTCCCGTAACTGCTCCGCCAGGGAGAGCCATTCGGTACTACGATCACAGGATAGCGGGGTAATCAGTGGAACATCGACCGTTTGGGAGAGCTCCGTTACCTGCTCCAGGTAGCTTTCAAGATTGAGGCGACGAACGATCCGATGTGACTCCCTACGACTTTCATCGTTCTGGTTGTTCTCGGTTACCTCATTGGTATCGTCGCGATGGGCCAACCGATCAGGATCGATCGGAGGCGCGAATATAGCCCCGGCACCCGCTTCCACCACGGAACGGGCGGTGCCGGGAGTCAGTACGTTACCCACCGGTTCGATAGCGATCGGGCTGCGAAGGGGAAGCCCGGCAAATGTTACGTTGATGTCTGACATCGTTGCACGAGTATAGAGGGGCATGGTACATTCAGCAAGGTGGAGTGAAGGAGCATCGATGAGCCGTACATACGACGTAGTTGTGGTAGGGGCCGGTGCCGCCGGGCTTGCTGCCGCTACTTCTGCCCGCCAAACAGACCCGTCCAAATCGATCCTGCTGGTCAATAATGAGGATCGGCTTCCCTATCAGCGCACCAAGATCTCAAAGCACCTCGCCGAGGGGTTTGGGCATGATCAATTTGCCCTGCATCCCGATGAATGGTTCCAGGAGCATTCCATCGATCGCCTTGATGACGTTTCGGTAGAACGGATCGATCTTGAGGCGCATCGTATCGAGCTTTCCGGTCACGACGAGCCGGTGGAGTATCGCAAGCTTGTGCTGGCTCTCGGGGGAGAACCTCTGCTGCCGAAAGTGGTTCGGCCCCATGAGAGCGGTTCGTTCTTCGTGGTACGCAGTGCCCGAGACGGAGAAGAACTGCGCTCCCGAGCGGGGCGGGTCAAGTCCGTTCTCATTGCCGGGATGGGGGTGCTGGCGGTAGAGCTGGCATACCAGCTCCGGCAGATGGGCAAGCAGGTGACGTTAGCCGGAGCGACGCCGCAGCTGATTCCGCGTCAGCTGAACGCCCGGGCTGGTGAGATCCTGGAAGACGTGTTAGCCCAAAACAAAGTGAAGATGCTCTTCCAGGAAGAGATTCTGTCGTTTGAACGGATCAAAAAGAACTGGACCGTGCAGATGCTCAAACATTCCGCCCACTATGATCTGGTGGTGTTCTGTATTGGCGTCACCCCTCGAACGGAGATCGCCAAAGCCGCGGGGCTTACCGTGGATCGCGGCATCGTCGTCAACGAGCATCTCACTACCAGCGATCCCGATGTGTTTGCCGCCGGAGATTGTGCGCAGCATCCAGACGGAGGTATCACCTATCTGTGGCACTCCGCTGAGGATCAAGGACATGTGGCGGGCACAAACGCCGTCGGCGGAGAAGCGGTCTTTGATGAACTTCCTCACCGTTTGAAAAGCACCGTGTTCGACCAGTTTCTGTTCTCGATTCGCAAGCCGAAAGAGCCGTGGGAACATGAGGTCGATGAGTTTGAGAACGAAAATCAGTTCTATGCGTTGTATTGGAACGGGTCCAATCAACTGCATGGTGCGGTGATGATGAACGATGAGTCGTACGCTCCGACCCTGGAGTCGGCGGTGCGCGAGGGATGGACGCGAGATCAAGTGTTACGTGCGCTTGAGTTAGTTGATGACTGATACGAAACGTACAGGGAGGCGCACCATGCGCACACACCGAAGATATCGAATATATACGGCACTGATGGGCTTGCTGGTCCTGGCCGGACCCTTGGTTGCATCAGGCCATGGGGAGCAGTCGGAGCCGGTTCGCCAGGATGTGGCCGTCGCGGCGTTGCAGGGCCCCACGGGGGTAGGCGTCGCTCCCTATCTTTCCGAACCGGTCACCAGAACAGACAACGGGAACGTCTCTTTTGAGATCGTTCCTGACCCGAGCGTGATGGTTGGGCGCCTTTCGAGTGGTGAGGCGGACATCGGCATGCTTCCGTCAAATGTGGCGGCCCAGCTCTTCAATCGTGGCGTTCCTGTCAAGATCGGGGCCGTGACGCTGTGGGGGGTGCTGTACGTTGTCGGCACCGATGAAGCGATACAGGAATGGGAGGATCTACGGGGCCGCTCGGTGCAATCGATCGCGCGGGGAGCTACGCCGGATATCCTTCTTCGGCACTTGCTGGCGGAAAACGGCGTCGATCCCGATTCGGATGTCACGCTGGACTACCGGTTCGCCCCGGCGGAGCTGGCACAACTGGTAGCCGGCGGTGAAGTCGACCTTGCGGTCCTGCCGGAACCGTTCGTTACCCAGGTTCTGAGTCGCCGGGACGATCTGTCGATCGTGCTTGATTTTCAAGAGGGATGGGCAGAGCTGTACGATGATGCCTATCCGCAGACGGTAGTGGT
>CAZNRF010000146.1:3677-8011 GCA_964575075.1 uncultured Spirochaeta sp.
TTTGAACCGCGCACCATAGGAGGCGAGGTTCCCGGCGACACGTTCTATCTACGGTAATCTGGTGCCGTGACTCGTTGCCGTAACGGCGTCCTCGTTAGTACTTTGACAAAATAGGAGGAAAACAATGGCTTTTAAGACACCTGATTTACCGTACGCATACAATGCGCTGGAGCCTCATATCGACGAGGCAACGATGAAAGTTCACCACGACAAGCACCATGTCGGATATACCACCAAGCTCAACGCGGCGGTAGAGGGAACGGAGTACGAGAAGATGGACGCCGAGGAGCTGGTTGCAAAGCTCGATTCCCTGCCGGATTCCATCAAGACCGCCGTACGGAACGCCGGTGGTGGTCACGTAAACCACTCCCTGTTCTGGACGATCATGTCTCCTGATGGTGGTGGCGCTCCCAGCGGAGAACTGGCCGATGCGATCAATTCCGCCTTTGGAAGCTTTGACGCGTTCAAGGAACAGTTTGATGCGGCTGCCAAGGGTCGCTTCGGTAGTGGTTGGGCCTGGCTCGTGGTACAAAACGGGAAGCTCGAGATTATGAGCACCCCCAACCAGGATAGCCCGCTCAGTGAGGGAAAGACCCCGATCCTCGGTCTGGACGTGTGGGAGCACGCGTACTATCTCAAGTATCAGAACCGTCGCCCGGAGTACATTCAGGCATTTTTCAACGTGGTCAACTGGGATCAGGTTGCCAAGAACTTCGCCGCAGCGAAGTAACACGATCGGGTATGGTGGCCGTCTCGGCCACCGCCACATAGTCGTTTCGGGAGCGCCTTCACTGCGGGGGCGCTCCTTTCTTTTGCCCGCCATTTTGAGTATGCTTACATCATGATAGGA
Source organism: uncultured Spirochaeta sp. (assembly GCA_964575075.1). GTDB lineage: Bacteria > Spirochaetota > Spirochaetia > DSM-27196 > Alkalispirochaetaceae > Alkalispirochaeta. The sequence goes on from CAZNRF010000146.1 coordinate 4,528, forward strand.
ACTACGGATATCACCCAGGTTCGCTCCCAATTTCCCGTGCTTAATCGCACGATGCGGGGCCATGATCTGGTCTATTTTGATAACGGGGCAACATCACTCAAGCCCGTATCGGTGGTAGACGCGATCACCGAGTACTACCATGAGTACAGTGCCAACATACACCGCGGTGTCTACGAAATGAGTGGCTACGCCACGGCCAAATATGACGCCGCTCGGGAGAGTCTCCGCGCCTTCATCGCCGCTGATCCGGCAGTGGGTGAGGTGATATTTACCCGAGGGACCACGGAGTCGGTAAACATGGTTGCTTTCGGCTGGGGACGGCGTCACCTGGGCCCCGGTGATGAGATCGTTCTCACACCCCTGGAGCACCACTCCAATATGGTTCCGTGGCAGCAAGTGGCAGCCGCCACCGGGGCTACCGTACGATATATCCCCCTCACTCCGGGAGGCAGTATTACCCCGGAGGCGGTACACGAGACGATCGGTCCCCGCACCCGTATGGTCGCCGTTTCCGCCATGTCTAACGTAACCGGATATATGCCCCCGGTGGATCTGATCACGCAGGCGGCGCGAGAGGTGGGCGCCAAGGTCTTGTTGGACGGGGCCCAATATGCCTCCCACCACGCCGCGAACGTAGGAGCCCTTGATTGCGATGCGCTGGTGTTTTCCGGGCACAAGATGTGCGGTCCAACCGGTATCGGGGCGCTTTACGCCAAGCGCTCCCTCCTCGAGGAAATGGATCCGTTCTTGTACGGCGGGGATATGATCGAGCGGGTGAGCCTTGAGGGTTCCACCTGGGCCCATATTCCCGAGAAGTTTGAAGCGGGCACTCCCAACATCGCCGGCGCGATCGGCATGGGGCGCGCTGCGGAATTTCTCATGGAGATAGGGTTGGATGCGATCGCCGATCATGAACGCGATCTGTACCGCTACATGAATGAGCGCATGGCGGGGCTGGATTACGTCGAGCAGTTTGGAGACGCCCCTCCGGAAGAGCGGGGAGGAATCTTTTCCTTCGCGATGCGGGGTGTTCATCCCCACGATGTGGGAAGTCTTCTCGATCAGCAGGGCATCGCGGTCCGTACCGGGTTCCACTGCGCTCAGCCCTTGATGGATCACTTCGGGGTTACCGGAACGGTGCGAGCCTCGTTTTATCTGTACAACACGCGGGAAGAAATCGATCGCTTTGCCACCGCGTTGGAGCGCATCCACTCGATCCTGGCTTAATCCGGTAGATAGTACTGATGTCCTGGGAAGAGACGCTCCGCACGGTTGTGCGCAAGTACTATCGAAGCGGGGTTGTGGATCCTCCGTCGTGGGTAACGGAGCAGAGGGAGTCGAGACCGGAACCGATAACCGTCTCCAATGCCACCTGTGGAGATCGGGTTGTCGTGTACCTGGAAAGCCTGCATCCCGGGATGGAGCGTACCGGCCGCATGTGGCTTGATGTGGCGGGCTGCGCGATCTGTAAAGCGTCCGCCGAAATGGTGGCCTCCGCGGCGGATCGATTGTCGCCGCCTGAGCTGATCGAGTTTGCCCATGAGATGACGACCTGGTTGCAGGGGACGGAGCAATCGGCGACGGAGCAATCGGCGGTACAGGACGATTCACCGCCGACCCTACCATCCGATGCGATCCCTGCGGAGGATCTCGAGGCGATTCTCATGGTGCGGGAAATACCCGGCCGCCGGCGCTGCGCATCGCTGCCGTGGGAGGCGGTCCTGCGCGCCGTCGATGGGTCGCGTTGACACCTCAGGGGTCATTCGCTAAGCTCGAACTGTCATACCAACGAAGGAGACAACCATGTACAAAGTCGTTCTGCTTCGCCACGGCGAAAGTGAATGGAACAAAGAAAACCGCTTCACCGGATGGACCGATGTGGAGTTATCGGAAAAGGGAATCGTAGAGGCGACCTCCGCGGGAGAGATCCTCAAATCCGAGGGATTCGTGTTCGATATTGCGTTTACCTCGGTCCTCAAACGGGCGATCAACACGCTCCATTTTGCCCTGACAGCTATGGATCAGCTCTGGATTCCCGTCGTTAAGGATTGGCGTCTCAATGAGCGCCATTACGGTGCGCTTCAGGGGCTCAACAAAGCGGAAACCGCTGAGGAGCACGGTGAAGAGCAGGTCAAGATCTGGCGGAGAAGCTACGACGTACCGCCGCCGGCCCTGGATCCGAAAGATGAGCGGTTTCCGGGTAAGGACCCGCGCTATGCGAACCTCTCCGAGCAGGAGCTCCCGAAGACGGAATGCCTCAAGGATACGGTAGAGCGATTCTTACCGGCGTGGCATAATTCGATCGCTCCCACCATCAAAGAAGGCAAGAAAGTGGTCATTGTGGCTCACGGCAACAGTCTTCGGGCGCTGGTGAAATATCTGGACAATATCAGCGACGAAGAGATCGTTGGGCTCAATATTCCCACCGGGGTACCCCTGGTGTATGAGCTGGACGATGAGTTGAAGCCGATAAAACACTACTATCTTGGTGATCAGGAGGCGATCGCTGCCAAAGCGGCGTCCGTCGCCAACCAGGGAAAAGCTACCTAAGGGCGTCGGGATGGCTGTCGAGGTCGAGCTCAAAGCGTGGGTACAGTCCCCCGATCATCTTCGAGATCGGCTCCGGCAGCTCGGCACCCCTCATCGCACATACATCAAAGAAGACCGCTATTTCGGCATCGGGACCGCCCCTGAAGACGCCCGCTACCGGTTGCGCTTTGACGAAAACCGTTGGACCTGTACGTTCAAACAAAAAGAGATTCGCGACGGCATCGAGGAAAACCGAGAGACCGAGTTTGATGTCTCCGATGGCACCGCCTTTGAAGCGTTTCTGGCGACGCTGGGGCTCCGGTGCATTGTCACCAAACGAAAGGAAGGGGAGTCGTTCTGGGTTGATAGTGTTCTCGCAGAGCTCAGCTACGTGGACCATGTTGGGTGGTTTGTGGAGCTGGAAATAATGCTCGGAGATGAGTCCGATCCGCCGGCGATTGCTGATGCACGGCGTGCATTGCAGGAACTCCTCCAGCGGTTAGGCCTCCCTGCGGAATCAGTTGAATCCCGGTCGTACAACCAGATGATCTATGAAGCAACATCTCAGGACCGGATCGTTTCGAGCGATTCTGTTTGATATCGATAACACGCTCTATCGTGATGACGAATACGCGCAGTGGCAGATCGATGTCCTCGTGGAGCGCTTTGCCGACCATCGTCAGATCGAACTATCCGCCGCGCAAAGCCTCATTGAAGCGACCCGCGCAGCGATAACCGCCCGCAACGGTCGGCGCCCCTCATTGGGAAACACCATGGAGGAACTGGGCGTCCCGATTTCGGTCGGGGTCGAATGGCGCCGAACGCTCGTGGACCCCTACCGATTTCTCCGCCCCGATCCTGAACTGGCCACGCTTCTGCAGCAGCTGACTTCCTCATACCGAGTAGCAGCCCTCACCAACAATCCCGCCGACGTGGGGCGGGCCAGCTTGGATGC
>CAZNRF010000147.1:0-8010 GCA_964575075.1 uncultured Spirochaeta sp.
GGCCACCAGCTCCAGCAGAATCTCCAGCACCCCGGCGGCGGTTTCGCTGTCCAGGTTGCCGGTCGGCTCGTCGCAGAGGACGAGCTGCGGCTCTGTGGCCAGGGCGCGGACGATGGCCACCCGCTGCTGCTCACCGCCGGAGAGGCGGCGGGGCAGGTGCTTCAACCGCTGCCCGATGCCGACGCGGTCGAGGAGGGCGTCGACGCGGTCGTCCGCCTCCCCGCCGAGGCCGGCGATGCGCAGGGGCAGGCGGGCGTTCACCCACGCCCACATGGCCTCGTCGGCCTCGGCCGGCTCCGGCGAGCGCTCCTCGCCCCACGTCGCGTGCGCGAGCGACCGGGGGATGTCGCCGCCGAGTGCGCGCCCGTGATGGACGCCGCGCGGGTAGTCCGGACCTTCTGTCGTCAGATAGAGCATGGCGTGACCTCCTCGCGCGGTTCTTCGCCACGCAAATCGACTCACTGGTAGCATCAAGACGTGTTCAGGAGCGGGTGGCCACACTGGAAACACTCGTTGACGAGGCCACCAGCGTAGATGTACACGCCTTGGAGCGTCTGCGACAGGCCCTGGATACCCGCCTGCTCGAGCAGATCGCATACCGGCTGCACCAGGCGCGCACGGTGTTTGTGATGGGGCCCTCCACCGGCGAGTATCCGGCCCACTATCTGGCGCAGCGACTTCCGCGATACAAAATACATTCCGTATGCGTTCAGCAGGACCCCCGGCATATACCGGATGTGCTCCACCCGATGGGGGACCGGGACGCCCTGATTCTCTTTCACTACAGCGATGACGATACGTGGCTGTACCGGACCCTCCAGCATGCCAACGCCCATGGCACGTGGACGGCGGTCGTATCGGCGGTTATCCATCCCACCTACGTGGAAGCTTCAGATGTATTTATCCACGTTCCCCGGGGAGAAATGGAGTTCAAGAACAGTATGGCTGTGCCCATGCACTTCGCCAACACGCTGTTGCTGAGCTACGAGTTGCTTTTTCGTGACGAAGTCGATGAGCAACTCACTCAATTGGAAACAACTCGACGAATCTGGTCGGATCCGTCGGGGGAAAGAGTCATAGCGGCAAGGAGGACATAATGCCACGATTTATGATGGTTGCAGCGCTCGTAGCGTTGGTAGCGGGAGGCGCCTTTGCAGGGGGTCAGTCTGAGGCTACCGAGAATGAACCGGTGACGATCCGTATCGCGTACCCCGTTGCGGTGGACGCGCCGGTTGCGGAGATCTTCGATGGCTACGCTGAGGATTTCATGGAGGAGAATCCCAACGTACAGGTGGAAACCGTGTATGCCGGTGGATATGAGGACGTAAAGACAACGATCCAGACCACCATAGACGGCGGCGGTGACGCCCCGGCCCTGGGAGTAATGCTGGCCACGGACCTGTTCGATCTGGCCAACGCCCAGTACATCGAACCGATGACGCCGTACGTGGAGGCGATGGAAAACAGCGAGGAATACCTCAACGATTTCCTGCCGGCGTTTCTTTCAAACTCCTATTACATGGATGATCTGTGGAGCCTCCCCTTTCAGCGGAGCGCCGTGGTGATGTATTACAACGCGGACATGCTCGCCGAGAACGACCTGGGGGTTCCCACCAATTGGGAAACGCTGGGCGACACCGCTTCCGCGCTGACCCAGCGTGATGGAGATACGGTAACGCGGTGGGGAATTGAGTGGCCCTCAGGATGGCCATACTGGCTCTTCCAACCCCTGGCGATTGGGGCGGGACAGAACATCGTGGGTGAGTCGGATACGCAGATATACTTTGATGATCCGGCCGTGATCGAGGCGATCGAGTACTACAACGCGCTTTCAGCGGAGTATGAGGCGATGCCCAGCGGTGTTCAGTCCTCATGGGGAAACGTGGTGCCGAACTTCGTCTCCGGGAATACCGGTATGATCATCCATAGTTCGGGAAGCCTCTCCAACGTCTTGTCACAAGCCGATTTCGAGGTGGGTGTGACCGGTATACCGGGCCCCGACGGCGGAAGCTACAGCGTTCCCGGGGGCGGAAACATCTACATGGTGGCGGGTCTCAGCGAGGCGGAGAAGCAGGCAGCTTTTGACTTCGCCGTGTTTATCACCGAGGCGTCACGGGCGGCGGACTTCTCTGTACAAACCGGGTATATTGCAACCCGGGAAAGCGCCTTCTCGGAAGACGCAATGCAAGCGTACATCTCGGAGAATCCCCAGGCTGGTCAGACCCGAGACGTCCTGGCTACCGCCGGGAAAGAGCTGGCCGTGCAGAACCTGGGAGAAGTGAGAAACATCTTTCACAACTATCTGCAGGCCGCATTTAACGGTGACATGGAACCGGATGAGGCGATGGCGGAGGCTCAGCGCGAAGCTGATGAAGCGCTGGCTGACTTTCGATAGTCCCACAACGCCGGGCGCCGCACGAGGTACATCGTCGGCGCTCGGCGTCTTTTGCCTACCTCACTAGGAAGGAACGATGACCCGACGCGGCAACCCCTTATTGCCCTACGCGCTGATCCTGCCAACCCTCGTATTCGTGCTGGTATTCACCGTATATCCTACGATTTCCAGCATAGTTGGGAGCCTCTTTCAGCATCGGTTGAATATCCCCCGTTTTCGGGAACCGGTATTCTACGGACTGGGCAACTACATCGATCTGTTCACAAGCGGAGAGTTTCGGATGATCCTCGGGAACACCTTCCGCTACGTGGTGACGGTGGTACCTCTGTGGGTGGTGACCGCACTGTTCCTTGCTCTGTGGCTGAGCCGCCCGCGGTTTGCTCGATTTCGGGTGGCGATGTTTCACCCGACGATGCTTCCCATGGTGTCGGCAGCCACGGTGTGGATGTTCTTCCTGACGCCTGATTACGGGTTACTGAACGAGTTCCTCCGGTTTTTCGGATACTCCGGGCCGGAGAACTGGGTGAGCAATCAGAACCTCTCCCTGTGGGCTCTGGTGTTCGTGGCGTTCTGGAAGGATGCCGGTTTCTATATGATTTTCTATCTCGCCGGCGTCCAGAATCTCCCCAATGATGTGTATGAGGCGTTAAAACTGGAGGGAGCCGGACCGCTGGTGACGTTTTTCCGGTTCACCCTCCCCCTTCTGCGACGCACCACGCTCTTCGTCACCACCGTGGCGGTCATCGGTGCGTTCCGCATCGTGGATCACGTGTTTATCATGACCCAAGGTGGGCCAAGCGGTCGCAGTACCTTGTTGCTGTATCACCTATGGCGGGTCCGCTTCGACAGCCTCAACGTCGGCCGGGCATCCGCGATTACCGTCATTCTTATCGTGATGCTCCTCATCTTCACCGTGTCCAATTTTCTCATCAGCGAGCGGAGGAGTACCGATGCGTAGCCAATTCCCGCCGCGGCTCCACCCGCCGCGCCTCCATCCGTTGCGAATGATCGCCGTTGTGCTGGGCGTCGCCGTGGCTCTGCTGTGGTCGATGCCCCTAATCTGGTCAATCGTAGCCAGCCTCCGCCCGCCGGGGGAACCGTTTGCTCGAGGTCAGGTGTGGTTCGGGAGTGGAATCAGCCTGGCCAACTACTTCCGCGCGTTCGATCTGGCACCGTTCGCGTTGTACTTCCGAAACACCGTGCTGCTGGTGACGCTCATACTCTCGGTACAGCTCATTACAAGCAGCCTTGCGGGATTCGCCTTCGCCTTCTACCGCTTCCGAGGGCAGAGGGTGCTCTTCACGATCATTCTCACGCAAATGATGATTCCCACCGTGGCGCTCCTGGTTCCCAATTTTCAGACGATCCGGGTGCTGGGCCTATACGATACCATTCTGGCGATGGCGATGCCGTTTTGGGGGAGCGCCTTTGGCACCTTTCTCCTCAGACAAGCGTTTCTCGGAATTCCCCGGGACTACGGTGATGCAGCCATGGTGGACGGATGCAATTGGGCGCGCACGCTCTGGCACGTGTATCTGCCAATGGCAACTCCCTCGATAATCGCCTTCTCGATTTCCTCGGTGAACTGGCACTGGAACAACCTCTTGTGGCCGTTGATTATCAGTCAGAGCGACACGGTGCGCCCGCTTACCGCCGGGTTGGCGCGGTTCACCCAACTGGGAGAAATCGGAGCGCAGTGGGGGCTCATGTCGGCGGCAACGCTGATCGTGGCGTTGCCCCTCTTGATACTGTTTATCATCTTCCAGAAACGGTTTATCGAAGGATTCATGAATTCGGGATTGAAGTAGGAGCACGGTGTGACACAACCAACGGAATTTACCTGGAAGTGGCGGGACCCATCCCACGTGGAGGCCCATCGCGCCGAGTTCTCCCGGTCAATCGACGCTGTTCTCGAGGAACTGCGCCCGCTGATCGCGGAAACGCGCCCGCCCATGGCTCCGCGGGAGCATAGGGAGGCCCCACCGGACGGTGCCCCGCCTCTTGACGACGCGCGATGGGTCCACACGGACCGGCAGCTGGCCGAACCGGTGGGACAGAGCGGGCTCCGCGCCGTGCCGGCGGATGGGTCCGTTTCCTTCTGGGGCTACCGCCCGGGCCGGCAGATCCCCTCTCACTTGTGCGTAGGTGAGCGTGAGCCCACCCATTCCGTCTGCATATGGGGTTGGTGGGAGCCGGATACGTTCGTTATTCACACGATTTACCCCGGCACCGTAGCACCACGGGAGATCCATGACCCGGAGATCCCCCTGGCGGATCTTCCCGGGGCGATCGAGTTCTGGCGACGCCACGCGATCATAACCACCGCCGACGGATACTCGCTGCGCCCTCGGCAGTGATGATTTGCAACCTCCGCCGCTGAGGCGTATCCTTAAAAGAGGATCACATCGGTGCGTCTGCGACGCCGACCAGACGCCCGAGAGGAGGGCCTCATGGCGGTAATTACGATTTCCAGACAGTTTGGTGGTAACGGGGACGAGATTGCGCGGGCCGTGGCGGCGCGCAGGGAACACCATCTGATCGACAAGCACACAATTGAGCAGGAGCTCCATCGCCACGGCATTAAGGATAGTGAGCTTGTCCGATACGATGAGAAACGCCCTACGATCTGGGCCGGGCTATCGGTTGATCGCGAGCACTACGAGCATTTCCTGCGATTGGCGATTCTTGATGTTGCGCGTACCGGAGACGCCGTCATTCTCGGGCGAGGAGCCCATTCAATACTCTCGGGGATTCCCGGCATCGTCACCGTTCGCGTGATCGCGCCCTACGAGATTCGCCACAAACGCGTGGTGGAACACTTTGGGGCAGACGATTCCCAAGCGGCTCGCATGATTCATCACAACGACCGTGATCGCGAGGGGTTTCACCGACACTTCCACGGCGTGGACTGGAACGCGCCGGAGCAGTACATGCTGACGGTCAATACCGGGTTTATGGATATCCCCACTGCGGCCGATACGGTCTGTACCCTTTGCGATCACATCGAGGCGGCAACGGATGTTGAACAATCGTTGGCGCTGATCAGCCAACGCTGGCTCGCAACCAAGGTTGCAACGGAACTGCAATTCTCCGAGAAACTGGTGGTTCGCTATTTGGATGTGGAGGTTGATGGCTCAACCGTTACGCTCAACGGAGTGGTACCCAGCGCACCCATGGCCGACCGGTGCCGAGAAGCTGTGGAGCAAATTCCCGGTGTTGAGCAGGTAATCTGCAACCTTCAGGAGATGCCGCAGTACTCGTATCCGCTGATCTAAAAGCGGCGAAGCGGCGGAGGTTCGGTGAGCACCGTGGGGCTGGTATCACCGGGCATCTGGAAGCGATAGTGCGGCACCACGCGGATCGGGGTGTCGCTACCGGATTCCGTGATGATTGCCCGGCACAGCCGGCGTAATGACCATAGTCCCTCAACCACCGCTTCAGCGGTAGCATCTCCCAACCGGTATGGAAGGAACGCCGGATTGGTACGGATGACGTATCCGAGAATCACCGAGACCGCGTGGTATACCTGTGAAGCCGGATGGGCACGGCCAAACTCCCGAAACGGTCGGACTCCGCGTCGATTGAGATTGGAATACAACACATCCACGAGTACCGGCAGATGAAAGAACGCGGAGAGGTCCTCGGCGTTGTGGATTTCACCGGACCGCTCCGTCGGCGTCCCCGCCTCATCGCTCACCCACACCTCCAGGCGGTATTCCTCGAACAGCGGCGCCACGTGATCGGCCCGATCCCACTCGGGAATCAGCTCCTCGATCCAATCGAGGATATGCTCCGCATGGCGCTCCATATGCTCCCGACGCGGAACGTCAGGTTGCCGAGATGGTGGATAGATCGGCCGGCCCACCCACGTTTCCAGGTACGGCTTATCCAAGCGCACGGCGCGTTCAACCGCTCGATACACGCCGCCAAAGCCCACCGGCACGATCGGCGCGTTCGATACAAAACTGAGCCATGCTACTCCCCGGTGAGCCGTCTTGCGTCCCGACTTCCAGATCCCGCCTTCCGGGAAAATGCCGACGACGCCACCCCGTTCCAGACCCCGCTGCGCCGTTTGCAACGCCGGGCGATCCATCTGCCCGCGTTTATACGGAATGTAGCCGTAATAGTCCGCCAGGTACCGGTACCGCGGGTCCAGGGGGATGTCGCCGGCTCCGAGCACCTCGATATTCCGCGGACAGATCGCCACCATGAGAAGCAGTTCCATTATACCGCGATGATTGCCCGCCACGATAAACGGTCCCGATCGAGGAAAGTTTTCAGAGCCCCGTACCGTACTGTTGGTAAATCCCGCCAGTAACAGCTTTCCCAGAGCTTTCCCGAGCAGCCGTCGGTAGCGACGCTGATCAACCGTTTTCCGTGTAGGCATTACCCTGTGAACGTACGATAGGACCCCGCCCCGACGCAAGTGCACATCTGTTAGATCTGTGTAACCTTGACGTTCCGGCCCGGGAGCGATAGTCATTAAGAGATGCGCCGCCTCCTGCACAGACACTCCCGCACTCTGTTTGTCGATCGCGCCGATCACTGGATCGTGCAGTTTGTTCGCGCCGTGGCGGTGAGTCTGATCGCAGCGGTGGGAGACTATACGCTTCTCGTGAGCGCCGTCGAGCTGCTGAATACACCGGTGGTATGGACCAGTGTGGCGGGGGTTGTGTTTGGGCATATCATCACCTACATCCTCCATACCCTGTGGATCTTCTCCGGCCACGACCACGGCTATCACAAGACGCAGTTCGTGCTTTTTATGGGTATCGGCGCGTCGGGACTGCTCGTGCACTCCGGACTGATGCATCTCTTCCTGCGCTACACACCGCTCCACTATCTCATAGCCAAGACGATCAGTGTGGTCGTCATGTTTCTGTGGGGATTTCTGCTGCGGCGGAGCAGTCATGCGTTGCTGACCCGGAGGGTGGCGTAGTCCCGGGGGTGTCTGGTACCATGAACGTACGCTGAACGGAGGGCGCATGCTATGCACACAATCCACTCCCGACACCGTAAGAAAATCGAAACACTGTTACAGTCCACGGATATCAGGATCGACGGCGATCGTCCGTGGGATATTCGGGTAACCGATCCACGATTCTACCGGCGGGTGTTGGCGGAAGGATCGCTGGGACTGGGCGAATCGTACATGGACGGCTGGTGGGAGTGCGATCAGATCGATGAACTGATTACGCGCGTTTTTGCCGCCCGCCTCGACCGCAAAGTAGTGGCGCGAGTTCTCGCCGTGGATCTGCTGGGAGCGTTTCTGTTCAACCTGCAGAGCAGAACACGAGCGTGGATCGTCGGACAGCAGCACTACGACGTCGGCAACGATCTCTACCGCAAGATGCTTGACCCCCTCATGATCTACAGTTGCGGCTACTGGAAGACGGCGCAGACGCTGGAGGAGGCGCAGATCGCCAAAATCGACCTGGTCTGCCGCAAGCTCGAGCTCCAGCCGGGAATGCGCGTGCTCGATATCGGGTGTGGCTGGGGCGGCGCCGCCAAGTACGTGGCGGAGCGCTACGGGTGTTCCGTGGTGGGGGTCACCGTCTCCGAAGAGCAGCAGCGGCTGGGGCAAGAGATGTGCCGCGATCTGCCGGTGGAGATTC
>CAZNRF010000148.1:0-1264 GCA_964575075.1 uncultured Spirochaeta sp.
ATCGTCGGCCAGCATAGCGGCGAGTTCAGCCTCGAAGACCCGGATACTTCAACCTTCCTTGTCCGCCTGCCACGTATGCTTGATTGAGAATTGAGAATTGAGAATTGAGAAACGGTGCTGGTGCGCGGGAATAGTGTGGTAGCCACTGATATATGATACAGGAGACTCTGATCGGTTGGACCCCGGGCAAGTCCTCACGGGGTACCCTTCAGAAAATCGGACACTTCCTGCCACCACGGGGAGTGGGGGGAATAGTTGAGGGTATTGTGTCCGGCGGTCTCCTGCACCCAGCGTTCTTTCGGCCCCGGGTACCCTTCGTAGAGCGATTGTCCGAGCTCGGTGGTCACCACTTCGTCCCGTCCGGCAATCAGAAACGCGACTCGGCCGCGGTAGCTCGAGAGCGCCTTCTCGCTGTCGTATCGGTCGCGGAGGATTGTTGTGACAAGAACACGCGGGAATCGGGCGGCTCCGACATCCTCGAGGTTGGTGAAGGGGGTAATGAGCAAAATCCCGGGTACCGCGTCAGGATACTCCGCGGCGAGCCGGCTCGCGACGCCGCTGCCGAGGGACTCACCTAAGAGGTAAACCGGACGTGAATCGTCCTGTGCCAGCAGCAGCTCCAACGCCTCGGCGGCCGCTTGCATTATGGTCTCTTCCGATGGATTTCCTGGTCGCGATCCGTAGCCGGGATACTCGAACAAAAACACTTCCCATGCGACGGAGTCATCTGTGGACTGGAACCCGGTTACGAAGTGTTGACGATGGAGGCTATGGCCGGCGTTTCCGTGGAAGACCAGCAGTCGAGCGGTTTCCTGCCCACCGGTTCGGTCGGTTTCGGCCTGAGCAGGCGGCGCTCGCCACCCCATGCGGCCCTCCCCCTGGTGCGGCCACGGTTCGAGGCCCTGCTGCCTCGCCTGAGCCACGAGGCTCGACTCATCGTCGGTCGTGGGAAAGTAGACGAACATGTCCTGGCACCCCGTCAGGAGAACAATAGCTGCCGCAAGCACAAATCGGGCGAGCACGGATCGTGGTCCGGCGAACCGCCGGGGAGACAGGGAGGATGATATGTGTGACTGAAGCCGCCATGCACTGCCGGTTGTGGACGTCCAGAATGATTTCTTCGAACGTCTTCCCGATCGGGACGCGTTCCAGCATTCCATCATGAACCTCATCTCCTTTTGCCGGTCGAGCCGGATTGGAGTATACCACCTGATATCGCAGCTTCAACGGGAGGCGCCCCCGATCCAGCGCCTCCCGTGGGCCT
>CAZNRF010000148.1:1364-7999 GCA_964575075.1 uncultured Spirochaeta sp.
GGCCTGCCGGAACCCGCGCCCTACTTTGGGATTACCTGCGGTGGCTGATTGGCACGGTAGACCGTCTGCTCCAGGGGCACACCCTTTTCCTGGAGGTAGGTGATCATCTCGTTCTGGAACGTCGTACCCAGATCTACCCCCAGGCCGCGATCGGCAAAGCAGTTGTATTGGTACAGCTGACTGCCCACCCCAAACTTCCAGGCATGGTCCAACAGTACCCGCGGTGGGGCGTCCAGGTTCGGCGTCAACGTATCCGCCCAGCGGATATCCTCTTTTGCTTCCTCCCACGGCTCATACACCGCGAAGCGCACCTGCTGATAGTCATCGCGACGCTTCCGCGGCCCGATGACTTCCTGTACCAGCCCTACCACTCGATCGGCGATCGCCGGAGCCGCCGTGAGACCGGGGGATCGGATTCCGATCGCGTTGATGAAACCAGCGGGCTCCCGGTAGCGCTCAATGATGAAGTCCTTCGTGTCCGGCTCCGCCCGGTTACCGGCGTATGTTTTCACCGTTAGCTCGGTACGCACTCCGGGTACCAACTTCCGCGTCTTTTCCAGAACCTCCTGCAAACCCTCGGGAGTTGTGGCGGTATTGTCCTGCTCTTCCTTGGGCAGATCATCGGCGGTGGGCCCGAGAAGCACATCCCCGGTGGCGGTACGGATCACCAGCGCCCCCTTGCTATTCTTGGCGGGCGTGGGAAAGATCACGTGATCCACATTGTAGTCCGGGTGCGGTTCCAGCAGGATGTATTCGCCCTTCCGGGGGGTAATGCGATACTGGTCGATACCCGCCATGGCGGAAACTTCGTCACCGTGCACACCGGCGGCGTTAACCACCGTTCGGGCGCGGATCGTACCGTTTGAGGTCACCACTCCAATCGTATCGGGATCCTCAAAATCGAACCCGATCACCTCGCGTCCCATAAAGGGAGTGACCCCATTGGCGACGATATTCTTGAAGAGCATGTTCACCACCGTCATCGGACACACGACGCCGGCGGTTTTGGCGCGGAGCGCCCCCTGGACCGCCGGGTTCAAATTGGGCTCCAGCGCTCGCGTTTCCACGCCGGAGAGCAGCTCCAACCCCTCTACGTTGCGCGCCGTTCCCCGCTCATACAGCTTACGGATGTAGTCCATGTCCTCATCGTTCATGGCCACCACCATGGAGCCGTTGCGCACAACGGAAACTCCCAGTTCGGCGGCCCAGTCGTCATACCGACGATTGCCTTTGACGACCAGCTCCTCGCGGAGCGTTCCCTCCGGATCATCGTAGCCGGCATGGAGCACGCCGGAGTTCCCCTTGGTGGTGCCTTGCACCGGAATCGCGGCTTTCTCAATGATCGCAACGCCGACGTCCAGCTTGCTCAGCTCATACGCGATGCCGGCGCCGATCGCCCCGGCGCCAATCACGGCTACATCAAATATCTCTTGGGTGTTGTTCTGCATCTGTCTGTTCTCCTTCCGCTTAGGCAGTCACCTGAGGTCGAACCTCACGGATGACATTCCGCGCGCGCTCATACTGCCGGACAAAATCCGGATCGGGTTGGGCGGCGTCCCCGATCAGCGTAAAAACGTCCCGCTGCGGGTGGTCGGCCGGAATCGTGGTCTGCGCCGCCTCCAGCTCCCAGCGCACACCCAGCATCTCACGCCACTGGCGCTCGAGGACAAAATCCCCATCAACCACCAACGCATCCCCGGTGAGCTCCCGGTGCGCGCCGTTCTGTTCGATCTTCACGCCGCTGAACGTTCCCTCGCCCCGGACGGCAGAGAGTGTGGCGTGGGGGTAGTCCGCCTCGGCCGGCTCATCGGGAGAGACCACGGTGGTGGCGATTCCTGCCCGCTGGGCGGCGCGAACCGTCTCAGTCAAGTACGGGGACGATCCGTAGAAGATGACATTGTGCCCCGGCTGAAACGGATAGTGCGCCAACATCTCCCCCACCTGGTAGGTGGTAAACATGCGGTTGGTCCGGCGCCCCGGCAGCAGGTGGCGACCAAAGAGCACCTGAACCGCACCCACAGCTACGATGAGATGGGAGAACCCGATCTTCTCATGCTCCTGCTCCGGTGTAGTCACGTGTACCACCCGCTGCTCCAGATCCACGGCGAACACCCGGTGTCCGAGACGGACCGCCGGGTCCCGCGTAACGGGCTGCAGGTATTCCTCCCGAAATTGCGTCCCCGTGTAGGTTGCTCCCGAGACGGCGCCGAAGGGTATCTCCTCCATCCAACTCAACGTGTAACCCAGCGTATCTCGCCCTTCCACCAGCATCACCGAGGTTTCCCCGGCATCACGAAGTTCGGACAGCGCGCCGATTCCAGCGGCGCCACCGCCAACCACTATGTAATCTACTACTTGCATACTGCAAGCCTCCTATACATTAGTATTTATATATAGAATGCTAAACCCTGATGTGACAGGTGTCAAATAGTAATTTTACAAGTGTGCTCGTACGGAGTCGGGGGGTATACTAGACATCGAAGGTTATGACGCTCTTCGTGCCATTGTCACGTTCCACGGTAAACGTACCACCGAGCTGCTCCGCCAGCATATTTGTCAGAGTGAGTCCAAATCCGGTTGATTTGTTTGCCGCAACTCGCTCATCGAAGCCGATGCCGTCGTCCTGCACCGTAAGTACGGCCTGCGTGGCCCTCTTCTCAAGGGTGATCATGACACGACCTTCGGCTCGGCCTCCAAAGGCGTACTTGAAGACGTTTGTCAGCAACTCGTTCAAGATGATTCCGACCGGGACCGCCCGTTTCGAGCTGAGCGCAAAATCGTCGATGTGCTTCTCAACGATCACACCTGCGGTGTCGTTGTACACGTCCACGTGCGCATCGATGAGACTCTCCAGGTATTCCTTCATCGAGACATGCTCATGCCCTTTGCCCACAAGCAGCTTTTCATAGAGAATACGGGTGCTCCGTACGCGGGACATGGCGGTATTCAGCGCGGCTGTTACATCCGCACTCTCAGCGGAACTGGCCTGTATCGAAAGCAAGCTTTCAATTTGAGCCATGTTATTCTTGATGCGGTGGTGGACCTCTTTGAGTACCGTTTCTTTCTCGGCAAGTTGGCGTTGGATTTCTGCCTCGGCCCGTTTGCGCTCGGTCGTATCTCTCGCAGTGACGAGTAGTTGTTCTGGGTTACCATTCGCATCTCTGAGCACCGTTTCATGGGTCTCAATCCATACATATGCGCCGTCGGCTTTCCGTAATCGGTAGTGGCCAATCCGATTCCTGTCCAGTTCAGGAATCTCGCCCATTGCCTGGGCCAGGGCTTCAAGATCATCTGGATGAACGAATTCAACGGCACTGCGTCCGATTACCGTCTGAAGATCGTATCCCAGGAGTTCGTGAGACCTGCTCACGGCCTGAACGGTGCCGTCCAGATCAAAGATCGCTATAAGATCAACACTGTTGTCGAGGATTCTCTGGAGCAGGGCTTCTCGCTTTTGTAACGTTCGTTCCGCCCTCTTCCGCTCAGTGATATCGCGTTTCGCCCCCACTATGTACTGGATTTCTCCTTGATCGAAGATAGGAGTAAGCGTGGTCCACCACGTCCGTTCTCCTCCGGGTAGATCCAACGTGTCTTCATAGGAGATCGGATGACCGGCGTCGTAACATCGCCGGTACTTCTCAGCGAGCTCATCACCGACTTCTTTGCCCAACAACTCTTGGGGTGTTTTGCCCTGAATATATCCCGCGGGTATCCCGGATGCTTCCGCATGGGCTCGATTATTCCGAATATACCGATAGGCATCCTCATCAATCACATCAACCAGGAACAGGGCATCCTGGGTTCCATTGAAGACGGTGTCGTACTCGTTCACTACCTGCCGCAGGCGTTCCTCGGCCTGCTTCCGCTCTGTGATATCGCGGTAGAACGCTATGATTCGGTCTTCCTCTCCCCCGAGAAACGAAGCAGAAACCTCAACATCGAAGATCGTACCGTCTTTTCTTCGATTTCGCGTATCAAAAATGACATGTCCATCGGATATGAGTGTTTGTCGGTGCACCAGCCTGCGCTCCAGATCCTCGTCGGTCGTCAGATCTGCTATCGATAGCTGAAGCATCTCCGCCCGAGTGTAGCCGTGCATCTTACAGTAGGCATCGTTTACGTCGAGTATATTCTCATCCATATCCAGAACGGCAAATCCATCCCGGGTCGTATGGAGGATCGAACGAAGATAATTCATGGTATCCCGTGTTTTGAGCCGTTTGGCGGATTCGTGCGAGAGAACCTCGGTATATACGATGATCCCCCCGATGGAGTCGTCGGTTTCGTACCACGGACGGCATTCCCATCGTGTCCACGCAATCGTGCCGTCGTGGTGCTCATAGGGATCATCCTCACCTTTGGACGCCTCTCCCCGGAGTGCCCGCTGGTGCGCCTCGCGAAACTTCTGCGGCAGATCCGGAAAGACCTCGTAGTGGTGCTTTCCTATTATGTCGCGATCCTTGACGTTGTATTGGTCGAGGTACTGCTTGCTCACGTAGATGTAGTTGAGGTCCCGGTCATGAACCGAGACGGCAGCCCGGGTGTGCTCAATAATGTACTTCATCAAATCACGAGAGTGCAGCAGGTCGGTCTTGTATCGCTGCTCCTGCATCTTCGCTTCAAACAACTTGAACGCCATCTTGATCGAGGCATCCAGGACGGTGATGCCTGAGTTCTTTACCACATAGCCATAGGAGGTGATCTTCTCGGTTTTCTCTACGACTGCCGGCTCTGTGTGAGAAGAGACAAAGAGAATCGGAATTTCGATCTCCGCGAGAATCTGTTCCGCCGCCTGCGTTCCATCAATACCGTTTCCCAGATCGATATCCATGAGAACCAGTTCAGGCCGCGTCTCAGGGTCGAGGGTGTAGCTGACGGCAGCTTCGCCTGTGAGGACATGGTGCACGTCATACCCGATCTTTTCTAACTGCATTCTTTGATTCATTGCGATCAGTGCTTCATCCTCTACGAGCAGAAGCTTCCGTGACCGTTTGTCCATGCGTTTCTCTCCCGTCACAGAGGGTAATGGTAGCTGTCTTTGATTGGCAAGAATGACCTCACTCCGTAAATTCGGTAAAGATTCTGAGACTGAGAGTCCCGTTTGCCCCGTATGGGGGGATGTCTGCCAGGATGCACAGGACAATAAACCCAGACCAGGCGAACTATGTACCTGGTTCCTACTGGATTCTCGATGACGGCCCTGGTTGATGCATCTCGAGCGCCTCACGATGACGAAAGAGGAGCAGCCGCTCCACCAGGGCGGGGTTCCGGCGCGGGTCGTCGGGGGTATAGAAGAGGTGGCTTCCGCACGCGCAGTCGCTCGCGCCGAAGCCGGGAATCGGCTCGCGGTAGATCTCCCGCAGGGATGCGGCGAGGCGGCACTCCAACCGGTCCGCCGCATAGATCGGATAGACCGATGCCCAATCCGCCGCCGCCCGCAGGTAGTCCACATGCCAGCGCATCCGTTTGCGCCGACGCAGGTGCCGGGAGGTTCGACTCCCCATGCTCCCCATCGCCGATCCCACGTACAGGTAGTGTCCCGACTCCAGATCGAACTCCCCGAGGGCACCGATTGATACCCTCCGCGGCTCGTCCAGGCGCAGATGCAGGAGGTAGGAGCCGCGGTCACCGTCTACCGACGCCACCGGACCGAAATCGACGGGAACCGCCGGATTGGTGACCACCGTGGTGCCCGCCGCCGTAGTTGCGGTGGCCACGGCGATCACCTCAACTCCCCGGGCGGCGGCGTTCCGAAGGGCGACGGCAAAGGCCGGGTCGGTGTGGACATCCGGCACAAAGCGCTCCGCCGGCGGACCCTGAATGACAAACAGCACGATCCGCCGCCCCGCGGTGATCTCGGCAAGCGCCGCCACGTGCCGCGCCCCCCGGGTTGTGGCGGCGTCGGGGAACATCGCCACCCCATGGGCGACGAGGGTGCAGCTCTTCACCTCGATCACCGCCTCGCCATCGGGCGTACTCGCGACAAAATCAAAGCGGCTGTGTCCGCGGGTCACCTCCCGGCGGATCGCCGTCGCCTCCGGCAATAATGCGGGCAGGATAAGCTCCCGAGCGATCCGGTTTGCTCCCGCGGCAACGAGCGGTACGATAACGCCATCCAACGGGCGGCGTACCGCCACAGCGGTCCAGGCCGTCTTGCGCGGTCCCTCGGCGCGCTGGAGGATCACCTCAGTCCCGGGATATGTCAGCTCCCACATCCGGCCGGGGTTGGCGGCGTGAACCGCGACGGGTTCCGGCGTCCCCGCGAGCTCCACCATCAGCGTGAAGCGGTTGGGCCGCGAAACGAGCCGACCGGTGGCGTCGGGAGAGAAGAGTTTCATTTCCACCTCCGGGATCGGCACGTACCGAGCGCTCTTGATCCGCAGAAAGACGCCGTCCACTTTGGTATCCACGGGGTTGACCAATGTTGCAGCTACCGGTATTCACTGTGCCGGAGATTTACTCAAGCGCCCGGCGCAAGTACCCGACGATCTGCTCCAGCGCAGACTCACCTACGACATCACGATCCAAGAGCGGCAACCTGAGCGTCGCCATTCGGGAGAACCTCCGCCCAATATCCTCCAGATACTCCGCTTCCTGGCGTTTGCGCGCCTGAAAGAAGGCGTGATCAGGGATGT
>CAZNRF010000149.1:0-7943 GCA_964575075.1 uncultured Spirochaeta sp.
CACGCCCGCAGGAAGACACGCTGGCTGAGCAAACACTGCAAGTGCGGGGGCGGGAGTTCGAGGTGGAAACCCGGCGCCGGGAACTGGGCGAAGCATCGTTTCAGGACGTACAGGATCGGCAAGTAGCGTTGATCCTAGCGCGGCAGGAGTCGTTTCGCGCGCAGCAACAGATACTCCAGAGTGAGACGAATCTGGCCAGGCTCATTCCGTTGGCCGATCACCCGATTCGCGTTCAACCGCTCTCCCGCGCGGAACTTCGAGACATGGTCAACCAGCGCTTGGCGGAGGTCAACGAGCAACACCAATCGATGGCGGCTACCACGGAACTGCTCCTCGCTGAAGTGGAACTTGCAGCGCAGGAAGCGCAGCTGCGCACGACCACTACCTGGCGTCCGGACCTGACATTGAGCGCCGGGATTTCGTTACCTCCCGACGGGAGGCAGCCCGTAGCACAGGGGGGAGTGCAGCTGCGCGTATCACCCAGCCAGGATACCCGGGATTCACAACGACGGCGTCGGAACGCCATAGAATTGCAGCGCCTCGAAGTCGCGTCCCAGCGGTCAACCGCCGAACTCGAGCGACAACTTGCTCTGCAATCTCTTGCCCTGGAACAGGAAGCACTGGAGGCGGCGGAATCGCAACTTGAACGAGATCAAACCTCTGAAGATGAGGCGCAGATGCTCATTGAACAGGGATCGCGCACGCAACTACAACTGGAACAGATACGGCTGAATCGCCGTGGCAGCGAAATTGACGCGTTTCAGGCAGCGGTCGATCTGTATCTCACCGCCGGATCCTATCTTGATCTCGTTACTGGTTCGGGAGCAAGATAGAAGCATGAAGAGACGAAAACGGACTCCCTCGGTTGGGTTGGCCCTCAGTGGCGGTGCCGCCCGGGGATATGCGCATCTTGGCGTGATTCAGGTACTCGTGGATCACGATGTGTCTGTCGACTTCGTCACCGGTACCAGCGTGGGATCAGTGGCAGGAGCGCTTCTGGCCGGTGGGTACACGCCCCCCCAGATGATTCAAATTGCCGAGGCGCTCAAGTGGCAGAAGTTGGTATCACCTACCTTATCCGGGATGGGCCTGGTAACCGCCAAAAAGCTGGAAACGTTTGTCGGCGAGCTCCTGGGTAAAACGGACTTCGGGGAGCTCAAGATTCCCTTTCGCGCCGTGGCTACCGACATCGCCCGGACGGAAGAGGTTATCTTCTCGGAGGGCTCCGTGGCGCGGGCGGTGCGTGCCAGCTGCTCGGTGCCGGGCATTTTTGAGCCGCTGGTGGAAGAGGATGCCGCCTACGTGGACGGCGGCGTGACCAACAACCTGCCCAGCTCCCTGGCGCGGGAGATGGGAGCCGAGGTAGTAATCGCCGTCGATTTGAACTCCCAGCGGCCGGACCCACAGCTTCCGGTAAACCTTCTCGATGTAACCTTCCGGAGCTTTGCGATGCTCCTGGATCGGACCAGCGTGGAAGGTCGTGAGGATGCGGATATCCTCATCCAGCCGGACCTCAACGAGTTCAGTTATCACGACCTGTCCCACGCCGAAGAAATGATAGTCCGGGGCCATACGGCCGCCGAGGCCGCACTGCCGGCGATCGAGAAGTTGGTCTTCCCCGGCCGCGGGAGGTAGGCGATGACCACATCCTATGAATCCGATGAGGATGCGCAGGTTTTTGATCGCTCGGCACTTCTCGATTCGCTTCGCGGCGATCACGAGCTGTTACAGCAGTTTATCGATCTATTCCTGAGAGACTTTCCCGGCAAGATCGAGACGCTCCGCGAGGCAGCTCCCAACGAGGATGGCACCGGCACGGCAAACACCGAAGTGCTGCGGATTGCTGCACACAAGGTCCTGGGCTCCGCCCGGACAATGAGACTACACCGCCTGGCCGCCGCAGCCTTGGCGCTCGAACAGCTGGCAGAGGCTCCATCGTACCGTCCCAAGGACCTTGCAGCCGGCGCCGAGCGAGTACACCGAGAGTACCAGCGGGTGGCGGCGATCCTCCAGCGGTAGTTCGACGCCGCCACCTTTGTGTTAGTATGTTCCGTGAGACATGAGCGACAACAATAATCAACAGCCCCCGGATCCGCAGCGGCGACGGAAAATGGCCCTGTTTGCCATCGTTCCGCTGCTGTTTCTCATACCCTCCCTTTCCACACTGTTCATGAACGCGCGACAGAACAGCGTTCCCTACTCGTTTTTTACTGAGCAACTGCAGGATGGCAACGTCCAATCGGTCACGGTACAGGAAGAGACCGTGCGCGGTGTGTTGAGGGAGGAGGTTTCCTACCAGGATCAACCGGTGCAGGAGTTCGAAACGTACATCCCCCAGTCGGTAAGTGGAGACTACCTCGATCGCATCGATCAGGAGGGCGTGGAAGTAAATACCCTTCCCACTCCGGACAATTCCGACCTGGCAATTCTCCTGAATCTGCTCCCATTTGCAATCATGATCTGGATCTTTGTTCGTATGTCCCGGGCGATGCGCCAGCAGGGTGGTGGCGGCATGCAGGGCATGTTCAACGTGGGGAAGAACAAGGCCAAGAGGTTTCAGAAATCGGACAGTGACACGACGTTCAGTGATGTGGCCGGCGCCGAATCGGCAAAGGTAGAGCTTCAGGAGGTGGTCGATTTTCTTCGAAACCCCGAGCGCTACCAGGAGATGGGCGCGGAGATCCCCCATGGTGTATTGATGGTAGGCCCCCCGGGATCGGGGAAAACGCTCATCGCCCGGGCCGTGGCCGGCGAAGCGGACGTTCCCTTTTATTCCATATCCGGTTCAGACTTTGTCGAGATGTTTGTGGGCGTCGGAGCCAGCCGCGTCCGTGATCTGTTTAAGGATGCCCGCGAGAACAGCCCTGCGATCGTTTTTATCGATGAGATCGATTCGATCGGCCGTCAGCGGGGCGCCGGTCTGGGCGGCGGTCACGACGAGCGCGAACAGACGTTGAACCAGCTCCTCTCGGAGATGGATGGATTTGACAAGGCGGAGACGGTCATCGTGCTCGCTGCTACCAACCGCCCGGATGTGCTGGACCCGGCCCTGCTCCGGCCCGGGCGGTTCGATCGCCGCATCACGGTGCCCGCTCCCGCCGTACGGGACCGCGAGGCGATCCTCAGAATTCATGCTGCTCGGCGGCCAATGGAAGATGATGTCGATCTCGACGCGATCGCCCGGAGCACTGCAGGCTTCAGTGGTGCCGATCTGGCGAACCTGCTCAATGAGGCGTCTCTCATGGCTGCCCGGGCGCGTCACTCCAAAGTCTCCCACGAGGACATTCTTGCCGCTCGCGATAAGATCGTCCTCGGATTGGAGCGAAGCGGAGTGGTAATGAGCGAAGAAGAACGGCGCACGGTGGCATACCACGAGGCGGGGCACGCATTGGTAGCGGTCCATGTTCCCCAGGCCGAACCGGTGCATAAAGTGACGATCATTCCGCGGGAGCGGGCGATGGGACTCACCGAACAGCTCCCGGAGGGAGATAAATATCTCTATCGGCGCGACTACATCACCGATCGGCTGGCGGTGATGATGGGCGGCCGCGCCGCCGAGGCGGAAGTTATGGGTGAAATCACCAGTGGCGCCGCGAACGATCTCAAACAATCCTACAGCATCGCCCGGCAAATGGTACTGGAATGGGGTATGAGCGAGCGCTTTGGCAACGTGGCGTTCGGCTCCGGCGAGCGCGAGGTGTTCCTCGGCAGTGAATTAGGCCACCAGCGCCAGTACAGTGACTCCACCGCCCGGGAGATTGATGACGAAGTTCGGGGGATTCTCAATGAAGCGTACTCCCGAGCTGTTGAGATCGTGCAATCCAAGCGCGCTGGGCTGGATAAACTGGCCGAAGCGCTTCTCGAAAAGGAGCAGGTCACTCGCGAGCAGGTGGAAGAACTGCTGGGTGTCCATTGAGGAGAGGGGAATGATAGTACGTATAATCACAATTCACGTAAAACCGGGCAGCGAAGAGGAGTTTGAGCGCCTCACCACTGAAAATCACGAAGCATCCCTCACCGAACCCGGGGTGCTTCGCTTTGATGTGCTCCAAGACAACGACAATCCCACCACCTACTACCTGTATGAGGCGTACCGGGACGAGGCGTCAACGTTTGCCCACAAAGAGACTGACCACTACAGCCACTGGAAAGAGCATGTCGCCCCGCTTCTGGCGGGAGAACGCTCATCGGTCACGACGACTGCGGTAGTGCCGATGAGGGAACAGTCCTGGCGCGGCAATTACTGACGCTCTCGGGCGATGGCGCGTAGTTCCTCCAGGCCGGCGTATACGGGCACGCCGGTCGTCTCGAGCCGTTCCCGCGAGTGGTGTCCACTGGCGGTAAGGATGCACGGGATTCCCATCTTCTGGGCAACTTCCGCGTCATGAACGGTGTCTCCGATCAAAACCGTCCGCTGAGGGTTCAGGTTGTGTCGGCTGATCAACTCGAGGCCGACTGCCGCCTTGGAGACGGCTAAGTCGTCATGGAGGCCGTGAAGCGCATCAAAATACGGGTGTAGCCCCCGTTGCCTCACCGCCGCGTGGAGCGTGGATTCGCGGCTCGCAGAAAGCACAAGCTGAGAGACACCGTCACGGTGGAGCCCCTGCACCACTTCTTCCACCAGCGGATGAAGCTGACACTCATGGATACGTGAATGAAAGCCGGTGATGAACTCTTGAGCCAGGACGGAAAAGGATTCCACAGTAAAGTCGAACCCCGCCCGGCGGTAGTAGTTCTCTACCGGAAAGTCAAAGATCTCCCGGTATCGATGGGCGTCCATCTCCGGCAGTCCTCGCCGCCGAAGCATACCGTTCGCCGTCTCCAGTGCGAGCCACAGGTCGTCCAACAGCGTTCCGTTCCAATCCCAGATGACAACATCATACCCAAACATCGCCGGCATGATGCACCAGATCCGGAACGTCGTGCTACCATGGATGAATGGATTTCCTGATCACGTCCCTCGCCTCCTGCCGCACCGAAGACCAGGACTCCCTCCGTTCAGGAGCGGAAGCGGTCTTCTGGGAGACCGCAAACACCACGGAATTTTCCTCACCGGTGGAACGAGCTGCGTTCCAGTGGCGTTATTTCGGGTACTACGCGGCCCGGGCGCCGCGGTTCTTTCTTGTGGCTTACAGCAGGGACCCTCATCGCCGGATCCTCGGGTACATTTGCGGGGTAGCCGATACCCGAGCTCACCGGGAGCTTTATGAGGTGGCGGCCCACGTACCCCTGTTTGACGATCTCTACGAGGGATTTCCTGCTCATCTGCACATCAATCTGACCGCCGACAGTCGTGGTATGGGATTGGGAGGCCGCTTGATCGATGCGCTTTCAACGGCAGTGGCAGCGGAGGGCTCGGCGGGTATCCATCTGGTGACCAGCCCCGGCGCACGCAACGTTTCGTTCTACCGGCGCCAGGGATTCAGCGAAGAAGTGCAGCGGCCCCTGCCCGCCGCCGGCGGACCGGCGGTACCGCTGCTGTTCCTGGGAAAGTCTTTATGACCGGCGGTGCTTACAGCGCCTCGGCGCCGCTGATTACCTCCCTCATGAAGTAGAAACTGTCTTTCGGCACACGACGCTGGTTGACGTAGTCGGCATAGATCACGCCGAAGCGCTTGGTGTAGCCCAGGGCCCATTCAAAGTTATCGATCAGACTCCACACGTAGTAGCCTCGCAGGTCGACACCGTCTTCCATCGCGTCCAGAGCCGCAGAGAAATGATCCCGGAGATACGAGACCCGTCGCGGATCATGACACCGCAGTCCGTCTGGGGAGAGCTCATCCGGCATAGCGCATCCGTTCTCCGTGATGTAGAGGGGGAAGCGTCCTTCCGTGTGCCGCCACACCCACTTCAAATGGCGATAGAGCCCCCGAGGTGTCACCGGCCAGTCCATTTCCGTGCGCTCCTGATACGTCGGCATCTCGCGGAACCCTTCCGGATGGCAGGGGATGCCGTCTTTGGTGGTTCCCTCCGGACCGATCGGTGCGGCAGCTAAGACCGGTTCATAATAGAAGTTCAGTCCGAGAAAATCGATCGGAGTGGCAATGATCTCCATGTCGCCGTTCTGTACCGGCGGGGGCGTACTTTCCGGATACGCGGCAAAGTGCCGTTCCGGGTAGCTCTGCCCCAATAGCGGATCCAGAAAGAACCGAGTTCTCATGTCGGTGGCACGATCCACCGCTTCGGCATCTTCAGAACTGATGGTGGCGGGTCTGGCGCTTTCCAGGTTGAGGGTGATTCCGATCGGCGCAACCCCATCTCCGGCACCGCGCTCCTCGCGGTACGCCTGGAGCGCCCATCCGTGGGCCAGCATCAGGTGGTGCCCCGCCGCCCAGGCGGCGCTGCGATCCTGGTGCCCCGGGGCGTGAACCCCCACCTGGTAGCCCAATACGGAACTACACCACGGCTCATTCAGCGTAATCCACAGATCCACGTGGTCACCGAGAACTCGAAACGTCTCCCGGGCGTACTCGGCAAAGCGCAGCGCCGTATCACGAACCGGCCATCCCCCGGCATCTTCCAGCGCTTGAGGCAGATCCCAATGGTACAGGGTGGCTGCCGCGGTGAGGCCCTTACGGTGCAGCTCATCGGCCAACCGTTTGTAATAATCGAAGCCTTTCTCATTGAATGGGCCGGACCCATCCGGTTGAATCCGAGGCCACGCCAGGGAGAATCGATAGGAATGAGCGCCCATCTCGCGCATGAGCCCCACATCTTCCGGGTAGCGGTGATACTGATCTACCGATACATCACCGGTGTGACCGTGGAGTACGTTTCCCGGGGTATGAGAGAAGGTATCCCAGATGCTCTTCCCCCGGCCCTCAGCGTGGACCGCTCCTTCCACCTGATAGCTCGCGGCAGCCACTCCCCAGACAAATGACTCAGGAAATTGTCGTGTACTCATCATTACTCCTTATTGCGTATGGATCGTATACCGGCAACTGCGACGCCGGGCCGTCCGTCTTCTATTGGGATCACCCGCGACTCTCCGGGCAGGAGAAGAAATCCGTTATCCCGTAATCGTGCCGGTGGGTGGTCCAACTCCACCAGGGTCCAGAACGCCGGCGCGTCATCACAGGTGATCGTTACCTCGCGCCCTTCAGAATCCACTCGGGCGGATAGGCGCGGTTTCTGCAGGGCCGCCTGCTTGTATTCACCGAGGAGCGTGAAATCTCTCTCGATCCGGACGGGACGCCCATCCCCGTCGGCCTCTTGATCCACCGTTGCTACCACGAAGCCCGAGGTTGGGTCAAAGGGAAGCGCCTCAATCGCCTTCGTGAGCACTTCCGTCACCGCGTCCGGCTCCACCACGACAGACCGGCGCTCCTCCCAGAGGACACCGCCACTCCAGTCACGTCCCCGTACCGTCACATCCGCCGAAACCGTGTGAGCGGTATCATTCAAGAGATGCACCTCGAGGAGGCCGTCTTTGGTAAAGGCCGCCAACCGAAGAGGTGAGAAGAATCGGCGCGCTTCGTAGTGCAGGAGTTTCCATGTCCCATCGTATTCGATACTCGACCAGGAGACCACCGGCCACAGATCGTTGAGCTGCCAGTACAGCGCCCCCATGCTGACCGGACGTCGGCTCCGCCAATAGGTTACGGCCATACCGATCGCCATCGCCTGCTGCACCTGACTTAGGTAGACGAACTCTTCGAAGGAATAGGGAATGCGGAAGTAGCGGGACATCGTCTCGAGGATGACGGTGTTGCCGCGCTCGTTGCGCTGATGGTGCTCCACATCGGGAGCGGTGGGGTTTAATTGGTCCTCTCCGGCGAAGGATCGCACCGTGGAGACGCTGGGGAACGATTGGAAGCCGAACTCGGAACAGAACCGGGGCGTTACCTCGCAGTAGGCGCGGAACGGCGTTCCCTCTTGCCACACGTTCCACTAGTGCATATAACCGGGGGAGTCATCGTGCCAGTCATCTCAAAAATCCCCGT